>DAIAZB010000502.1 GCA_027443745.1 Thiomonas sp.
GTTCGCCCGGAGCGTGGGTGCTGACGCCGAGGCGCATGCCGGCAGCGCGCAGCGCGGTGAAATCGGCGCCGTGCAGGTCTTCCTGACCGAGGTGCACCCCAAAGGCGCCGGCGTCGATGGCCTCGCGCCAATGGTCGTTGACGAACAGTTGCGCCCCGGCCTGCGCCGCAGCCTTGCTGACACGGGCAATGGCTGCGGCCAGCGGCGCGCCGCGCAGGTTCTTGATGCGCAGTTGCAAGGTGCGCACGCCCCAGTCCAGCAGGCGCAGCGCCCAGTCGGCATCGGGCACCACAGGGTAAAACCCTGCAGGGGCGCTGAGCGCAGCAAAGGCGACGGGCTCCGCCTCCAGGCCCGCACCGACCGCCTGGCGGACGTCTGCGAGGCCGGCTGCGGCCTGGTCGAGGGTGGATGCGGCCTGCGGCAACGTCGCACCGGGCGGTGGCGTGGCGGGGACGGACGTCGCTTGAGACGGGGGGCGCGCAACAAGCCCGGGGAGCGGCTCATGCCAGCCGGCCGCAAGGCCCCGCGCGCCCCGCTGCATGCCAGGGGGCGCAGCATGGGTCGCACCGCCAGATGCGGCCATGCCGGCGACGGCGGATGCGGCCAGACTTGATCGCGGGGTCGCCACCGGATCGGATTCCGGGTCGGCAACCGCGGCAATGGGCACGTCGGGCACATCGCCCGGCCACAAAGGGCGCGACGGGAAACTGTGACTGTCGAGCACGGCGTTGGCGTTCACCATGGCGCGCCCTCCCGCCAGTTGCCAGGCCTGGGCGATGCCGGCGTGCGTGCGCCACTGGGCCTCCACCACCGCGTCCACCACGCTCCAGCCCCAGGGCAGCATGGCGGCGAGGCTGGCGGCGAACAGGCAGCCGGTGCCATGCGCGCCATGGGGCAGGCGCGGCACGACGAAGGCCTGCGCGCTGTCGCGGGTGATGAGCCAATCCACACTGACCGGGCCCTGCGCATGTCCGCCCTTGAGCACCACCGCCTGGGTGCGGCCATCGCGCAGCCAGCGGCTGCGCAGCACCTTCAACCATATGGCGGGAATGGGGCCGGTGTCGGTCCACGCGGGCAGGCCGAGCAAGGCAGCGGCCTCGACCCGGTTGGGCGTGATGACGGTGGCCGCCTCGGTCATCTCGCGCAGCGCGGGGGCACTCGCGGCAAGCAGTGGCACGCCACCCGCGCTGGCGGCCAGCACCGGATCCCACACCACCGGGCCGGCGTCGTAGTCGGCGCAGAACGCGGCCACCTCGGCGGCCACGGCGGCGTCGCCCAGCATGCCCACCTTCACCGCCACCGGGTCGGCCTCGACACACAGCGCCCCGAGCGCGGCGCGCACCACGACCGCCGGTGTGGACAGCACCTGCTGCACACCCTGCGCGTTCTGCACCGTGAGTGCGGTGCACACACTGGCGCCTTTCCAGCCGATGGCCTGCCAGGCGGCCAGATCGGTCGTCAGCCCCGCGCCCCCGGTGGGATCGTGGCCGGCAATGGTGAGCAGGAATCCGGTGGCGTCGAGGCGAGGCATGGGTGAATGGAGATGGCCGCTTGGCGGCAGGCAGGAATCGCGACGGGTTTCAGCGCAAGCATAGCCAAGGGCACGGGGTGCTTTGGGTGATCTCGCCTGGCGTCATGTGGCACATGCGGCTGACAGCCCCGGATCAGTTGGATGGCTTCGCCCCGGGCTCGTGCCAGAACGGCATGCCCACTGTGGGTGTGGAGGCATGCGCCGTGTCGCGCTCGGCCATGGCGCCGGCGAGGTGGCCGAGGCGGCCCGCCTGCACCGCGTGGGCGAAGGCAGCGGCCATGCGCACCGGGTCGGCGGCTTCGGCCACGGCGGTGTTGAGCAGCACGGCGTCGAAACCCAGTTCCATGACCTGCGCGGCGTGCGAGGGCCTGCCGAGACCGGCGTCGACGATGAGCACGGCGTCGGGCAGGCGCTCGCGCAGGGTGCGCAGGGCGTGCAGGTTTTGCGGCCCGCGGCCGGAGCCGATGGGTGCCGCCCAGGGCATGACGGCGGCGACGCCAGCCTCATGCAGGCGGCGCGCGAGCACGAGGTCGTCGGTGGTGTAGGCGAACACGGCGAAGCCTTCGCGCACCAGCGTTTCGGCGGCCTGCAGGGTGCCGAAGGGGTCGGGCTGCAAGGTGTAGTCGTCGCCCACCACTTCGAGCTTGATCCAG
>DAIAZB010000503.1 GCA_027443745.1 Thiomonas sp.
GTCGGCGATCAGGTGATCGGCCGGCAGCACCAGCAGCACCGCATCGGCATCGCGCTTCAGCGCCTCCAGCGCACCCAGCGCGATCGCCGGGGCGGTGTTGCGCGCCAGTGGCTCGAGCACCACGGTGCCGTCGTCGACACCGGCTTCGCGCAACTGCTCGGCGGCCAAAAAGCGATGGTCCTCGCTGGCCACCACGATGGGCGCGGCCACACCGGGCAGCGCACGGGTACGCGCCACGGTCTGCTGGAACAGCGTGCCGTGGCCGGCCAGCGAGAGGAACTGCTTGGGCAGGTTCCGGCGCGACACGGGCCAAAGGCGGGTACCGCTGCCGCCGCTCAGGATCAGGGGAATGAGCATGGTGGATCTTCCTGCGAGAGTGCGTTGGCCCGCGGCGTCATGGCTCGCTATGCGGGAGCGCTCCCTGTGCGCGAGTCTTTCGCGAAGGGTTCATCGCGCACGGGATGCGCTCCTGCAGGCGTCAGGCGGGCTGGTGCGACAGCGTGTCCAGCACGTCCTGCAAGCCATCTTGCCAATCCGGCAAAGCATAGCCGAAGCGTTTGGCGAAACCCGAGTTGTCCAGCACCGACCACGCCGGGCGCCTGGCTGGCGTGGGGTAGTCGGCGGTGGTGATGGCCGCCACGCGCGGTACGCGCGGCAGCAGGCCGCGGGCGTGCGCCGCTTCGAAGATCGCGGTGGCGAAGCCATGCCAGCTGGTGTGGCCGCTGGCGACCAGATGGTGCGTGCCTTCCAGCGTACGGCGTTGCGAGGCATCAGCGGCTCGCCACGCGTCCAGTGCGGCCAGCGTGCCGTCCACGATCAGCGCGGTGGACGTGGGCGCGCCGACCTGGTCGGCCACCACGCGCAGCTCGTCGCGCTCGGCGCCCACGCGCAGCATGGTGCGCAGGAAGTTGTGGCCATGCGGCGCATACACCCAGGCGGTGCGGAAGATGAAGTGCGCCGCGCCGCTGTCGCGCAGGGCGAGCTCGCCGGCCAGCTTGCTGCGACCGTAGGCGCCCAGCGGTGCGGTGGGCGCGTCCACGGGGTAGGGCGCGCTGGCTGCGCCGTCGAACACGTAATCGGTGGAGTAGTGGACCAGCAGTGCGCCGTGCGCGGCAGCCCAGCGCCCGAGCACGCCGACCGCCTCGCCGTTGACGCGCGTGGCCAGCGCTTCCTCCTGCTCGGCCCGGTCCACCGCCGTGTAGGCGGCGGTGTTGACGATCAGCTCGGGACGAACGCGGTCGAGCAGGGCTGGCAGCGCATCGGGTTCCGCCAGGTCGGCGGTCTCGATGGCTGCACCGTCATAGCGCCGACCGTCCCGGCTGGCGGCAAACAACTCGCCGCGCGCGGCCAGTCCGCCGTCCTCGATGAAGCTGCGGCCAAGCTGGCCGTTCGCGCCCAGCAACAGGATTCTCATGCTGCGTACACCGGCAGGCGTTCGGCAGGCACCTCGGCCAGCAGCGGGGCCTTGGCGTCCTTGTCCGACAGCAGCGGCTCGCTGATCGGCCAGTCGATGCCGAGCGCGGCGTCGTTCCAGCGGACGCCGGCGTCGGCCTTGGCGTCGTACAGTGCCGTGCACTGGTAGCTGAAGGTGGCGAACTCGGACACCACGCAGAAGCCGTGCGCGAAACCCTCCGGTACCCAGAAGTGGCGGTGGTTCTCGGCGGTCAGCATCACGCCGGCCCACTGGCCGAAGGTGGGCGAGCCACGGCGGATGTCCACCGCCACGTCGTACACCTCGCCCTCCAGCACGCTGACCAGCTTGCCCTGCGGGTTCGGCCACTGGTAATGCAGGCCGCGCA
>DAIAZB010000504.1 GCA_027443745.1 Thiomonas sp.
AAGTTCGACTTCCTCGGCCTGGCCACGCTCACCATCCTGGAGTTGGCGGCGCAGCACATCCGCCGCAACCACCCGGACCGCGCCGGCTTCAAGCTGGAGGACATTCCGCTCGACGACCCGGCCACCTACAAGCTCATGGCGCGCGGCGACACGGTGGCGGTGTTCCAGCTCGAATCGCGCGGCATGCAGGGCATGTTGCGCGAGGCCAAGCCGGACCGCTTCGAGGACATCATCGCGCTCGTGGCCTTGTACCGGCCGGGGCCGATGGACCTGATTCCCAGCTTCTGTCACCGCAAGGACGGCACCGAGCCCATCGCCTATCCGGACCCGCGCATGGCCAGCGTGCTGGAGGAGACCTACGGCATCATGGTCTACCAGGAGCAGGTGATGCAGGTGGCGCAGGTCATCGGCGGCTACTCGCTCGGCGGCGCCGACCTGCTGCGCCGCGCGATGGGCAAGAAGAAGCCCGAGGAGATGGCCAAGCACCGCGGCATCTTCACCGAGGGCGCAGCGAAGAACGGCATCGCGCCGGACAAGGCCAACGAAATCTTCGATTTGATGGAGAAGTTCGCCGGCTACGGTTTCAACAAGTCGCACGCCGCCGCCTACGCGCTGCTCGCGGTGCAGACGGCGTGGCTGAAGGCGCATTATCCGGCCGAATTCATGGCCGCCAACATGAGCATCGCGCTGGACGACACCGACAAGCTCAAGGTGCTGGTGGACGATGCCCGCGCCATGGGCTTGAAGCTGCTGCCGCCCGACGTGAACCTCGGCGGCTGGCGCTTCGACCCGGTGGACGCACACACCATCCGCTACGCGCTCGGCGCCATCAAGGGGACCGGGCGTGCGGCCATCGAAGGGATTGTCGAGGCGCGTGGTGACAAACCCTTCGCGTCGCTGATGGACTTCGCCGCGCGCGTGGACCGCACCCGCATCAACCGCCGCGTGCTCGAGGCCCTGATTCGCGCTGGTGCCTTCGACGCCATCGACCCCAATCGCGCCACCCTCATGGCCGCCGTGGGCATGGCGCTGGAACATGCCGCCCAATGCGCCGAACACGCCACTCAGGGTGGGCTGTTCGACAGTCTGTTCGACGACGCCAGCGCCGCCACGGCCGGCGCCCCTGCGCCGGAGCCGCAGCCACCGTGGGATTTGCGCAAACGCCTGTCCGAGGAAAAGTTGGCCATTGGCTTCGTCCTCAGCGGCCATCTGTTCGACGCCCACGCCGACGAGGTGCGCCGCTTCGCCCCGCGCCCGCTGGCGGAGTTGGCCGAGGCGCGCGAGCCGCAGATCGTCGCCGGCATCGTCGCTGCCGTGCGCGTGGTGCAAGGTCAGCGCGGGCGGGTGGCCATCGTCACGCTGGAAGACCGCTCCGGCATGCTGGAAACCGTGGTCAATGAGCGTCTGCTCGACACTGTGCGCGCTTTGCTGCGCGACGACGAACTGCTGGTGCTGCAAGGCCGCGCCCAGAACGACCGCTTCAGCGGCGGTCTGCGCTTCAACGTCGACGCCGTCTGGACCCTGGAGCAGACCCGCGTGCGCCTGGGTCGGCGTATTCGGCTGCGCGTCAACGGCCTGGCCGACGCCGCTCCGCTCATCGAGTTGGCTCGCACCCAGTCTGCCGGGAAGGACGACGGCCTGCCGCTGGACATCGAAGTCGAGCGCAGCGGTGCCGCCGCCCTGCTGCGCCTCGACCGTGTGCGTCTGCGCCCCGGCGACGACGTGCTCGCGGAGCTGGCCGCACTGGCGCTGGATGGACGGGTGCAGGTGGTGTATGACAGCGGCGACTCCGCCGCTGCCCAGCGCATGCAGCATTGATGCCCTGCGGCATGGGCCGGGCGCGAACGCGGGGCGGGATGGTGTTCAACCCGCGTCGCGCGGGCCGGCCTTGATCTCCATCGGCGTGTACCACCGGCCGCTGCCGTCCGCCGGGAAGCGGCCGACGCGCTGGACGGCGCGCAGCACGGCCTGATCCCAACTCGGCACACCGCTGGAGCGTTCGATTTTCGTGCCCAGAACTTCGCCCGAGTTCGGGTCGAGTGTGACGGTGATGATCACTTTCGGGTCGCCCTGGATCTGGTCGATCTGCGGATAAATCACGTTCTGCCGCACCAACGTCGCCAGGCGCGCCGCGTAGGCGCCGGAGGGGCCCGAGCTCACGGCGGCCGTGCCCGTGCTGGTGCTGGGACCGTTGCCGGCCTGGGACATGAGGTTTTTCATGTAGTCCGAACGCGCCTGCTGCTGCAGTCTGGCGAGTTGCTGCTCGCGTTGTTGCTCGGCTTTGCGCAGTTGCTCCGCCTTTTTCTCGGCCTGCAGTTTTTCGGCCTGTTGCTGTGCCAGTTGTTGCGCCTTGAGTTCCTGCTGTTTTTTCTGCTCCGCGAGCTTGCGCTGTTCCGCGGCGTTTTCCTGGGCCAGACGCTGTTGCTGCAACGCCAATTTCTCGGCCGCCAGCTTTTCAGCCTGGCGTTGCTGCGCTTGCTGCTGGGCGAGCAGGGCGGCCTGGCGCTTCTCGTCTTCCAGCTTGCGCTTGCGCGCCTTGTCCAGCGCGATCTCGGCGTTGTCCGGCGTGGGTTGCACCTTGGTCAATGGTGGTGCGGGCTGCGGTTGGGCCTGCGGCTGCGGTTTGGGTGTGGGCTGCGCCTGCTGGGGTTCGACTTGAGGCGGCCGCGGCGCGGCCAGATGCGCCGTGGGCGCCCACAACTCGGCCTCGACGGCTTCGGGAGTGTGGCTTTTCCAGTGCACGCCCAGTGCAATGACGATGATGAGCAGCAGGTGGATGAGGGCGGCGAACAACAGCGCGCGGCCCATGCCCTTTTCGGGCGGTGGGCGCAGCTTGTCGGCCGGGGGGTTGTAGGTGTTCATGTCGGAAGGTGGCAAGGCCCGTTCAGGCCCATGCGCCGGCACGGAGGCTCAGAGATTGCGGCATGCGGGACAAACGGTGTGGTCGGCTTCACGGTTGACGTGCGCTTCGCCCGGTTGCCTGCACCGCCAGGCCGACGCGCTGCACGCCGCTTTCCTTCAGGCGGTTGAGTACCTTGATGACGTCGTCGTACTTCACGTCCTTGTCGGCGGCGATCAGCACCGGCATCTCGGCCAGGGTCGAGCCGCTTTGCTGGGCAAGCTGGGCCACGGTTTTCTGCAAATCGGCCATGCTGGTGGGTTGCGGGTTCAGACCCGTGGCTCCAGCCTTGGCCTTGGGGTCGCGCAGGCGCACGCTCAAAAGCTTGTCGGCCTTGATGTCCACTTCCACCACGGTGTCAGGTGCGCGCGTGGCCTGGCCCACGCTGGGCAGTTTCACGGCGCTTGGGGTGATGAGCGGCGCGGTGACCATGAAAATGATCAACAGCACGAGCATCACGTCGATGTACGGCACGACGTTGATCTCCGCCAGCGCGCGCCGCCGGTGCCCGCTGCTGCGCTGTACGGTGGCCATTCAATGCGCTCCCGTTGCGGCCGACATGGGCCGGGTCATGGGCCCGGCGTCTTGCGCCGACGCGCCTTGCGGGTGCGGTGCCACCTGACGCTGCAGGATGTTGGAGAACTCTTCGGTGAAGGACTCGAAGCGAATGGCCAGGCGGTCGATGTCGCGGGCGAAGAAGTTGTAGGCGATGACGGCCGGAATGGCGGCGAACAGGCCGATGGCCGTGGCCACCAGGGCCTCGGCGATGCCAGGTGCCACCGTGGCCAGCGTCACCTGCTGCAGGTTGGACAGGCCGACGAAGGCGTGCATGATGCCCCAGACCGTGCCGAACAAACCCACATAGGGCGAGACCGAAGCCACCGAGGCGAGGAAGGAGAGGTTGGACTCGATCACGTCCATCTCGCGCTGAAAGGCGGCGCGCATGGCGCGGCGCGAGCCGTCCACCAGAGTGGTGGAATCCAGCCGGCGCTCGCGCAGCTTGAGGAACTCGCGCATCCCAGAGGCGAAGATGCGCTGTAGCGGGCTGCCCTGACGGGCGCTGTTGATGGCCGCCTGGTACAGGTCGTTCAAGCTGGTGCCGGACCAGAACTCCTGCTCGAAATCGTCGGTCTTGAGGCGGGCGCCCTTGATGGCGAAGTATTTGCGGAAGATCACGGTCCAACTCGCCAGCGACACTGCCATGAGCAGCGCCAGGACGAACTGGACGACGGTACTGGCGCCCAGTACGAGCGAGATGATGGAAAAGTTTTGGTCCATGCAAAGTCCAGGCTGAAAGTGGCGGGAAGAGCGGCGCTAGGGATGCAAAGCCCGCAGACGGCGCCGGGTTCCCCGGAGTGCGGACAGACACCTGAAGGCCACTATTTTGCACCGCTGC
>DAIAZB010000505.1 GCA_027443745.1 Thiomonas sp.
CTTGGGTGCATTCGCTGCCGGGATGATGGCGATGGAGAAGCCGAGCTTGGCGGCTTCGCGCAGGCGTTCCTGGCCGCGGGGGGCGGGGCGGATTTCGCCGGCCAGGCCGACTTCGCCGAAGGCGAGCAGGCCGCGGGGCAGGGGGCGGTTGCGTAGCGAACTCTGGATGGCGAGCAGCACGGCGAGGTCGGCGGCGGGTTCGGTGATGCGCACGCCACCCACGGCGTTGACGAACACGTCCTGATCGCCGCTGGCTACCCCGGCGTGGCGGTGCAGCACGGCGAGCAGCATGGCCAGGCGCGCGGCGTCCAGGCCGACGGACAGGCGCCTGGGGCTGGGGGCGGCGGCGCTGTCCACCAGCGCCTGCACTTCCACCAGCAGCGGGCGCGTGCCTTCCAGCGTGGCGAGCACGCAGGTGCCGGGCACGGGCTCGGCATGGGTGGACAGAAAAATGGCCGAGGGGTTGGACACGCCTTTGAGACCATGCTCGGTCATGGCGAACACGCCGAGTTCGTTCACCGCGCCGAAGCGGTTCTTGATGGCGCGGATGAGGCGGAAGCGCGACTGCGTGTCGCCTTCGAAATACAGCACGGTATCGACCATATGCTCCAGCACGCGCGGCCCGGCCAGCGCGCCTTCCTTGGTGACGTGGCCGACGAGCACCAGGGTGATGCCGCTGGTTTTGGCGGCGCGTGTGAGCTGCGCCGCGCATTCACGCACCTGCGAGACGGAGCCGGGGGCGGATGACAAGGCCTCGGTGTAGACGGTCTGGATGGAGTCGATCACCGCCACGGCGGGGCGTGCATTCGCCAGGGTGTCGAGCATGACCTCCAACTGTGTTTCGGCCATCAGTCGCACCGGGGCGTCTTTCAGCCCCAGGCGCTGCGCCCGCAGCGCGATTTGCGCGGCGGATTCCTCGCCGCTGATGTAGAGCATCGGTAAATCCGCAGCCAGCCCGGCCAGGACTTGCAGCAGCAGCGTGGACTTGCCGATGCCCGGGTCGCCGCCCAGCAGCAGCACGCCGCCGGGCACGAGGCCGCCGCCGAGCACGCGGTCGAGTTCATCGATGCCGCTGGGCTGGTGGCGATGGCGCTCGGCCTGCACCTCGGTGAGCAGAATGGGCCCGCTGGGGACGGCCAGACCGCCGCGCCCAGCGAACTGCGCCGCCGCCGCGCCATGCCGCGCGCCGGGACGGGGGCCGGATGCCGCGCTCTCCACCGTTTCCACCAGCGTGTTCCAGGCCTCGCAATGCGGGCAGCGTCCTTGCCACTTGGCGCTCTTGCCGCCGCATTCGGAGCAGACGTAGACGGTCTGGGGCTTAGCCATGATGCGGCGTGACCATGCCCCTCACTCCACCTGCACGGGGACACGCGAGGCCAGGGCGCACATCAATTCGTAACCCAGGGTGCCGGCGGCAGTGGCGACTTCATCGATGGGCAATTCGATGCCGCTGTGACGACCCCAGCACAGCACCGCGCTGCCGACGTCGGCAGCGCGTCCGGCGGCGCGCACGGGGTCGAGGTCCACTGTGACCATGTCCATCGACACGCGGCCGACGATGCGGGTGCGAATGCCATCGACCACGATGGGGGTGCCGGTGGGGGCGTGGCGCGGATAACCGTCGGCATAGCCCACGGCGGCCACGCCGATGCGCATCGGCTGCTTCGAGGTGAAGACGGCGCCGTACCCCACGCCGGCGCCGGCGGGAATCTGCTGCACACCGACGATGCGGGTGACAAGGCTCATGGCCGGGCGCAGATCCCAGGCCTTCACATCGGACGCCAAGCCGGTGGGCGAGCCACCGTAGAGCATGATGCCGGGACGCACCCAATCGCCCAGAATGGCGGCTTGGGGCGCTTCGTGTACGGTGGTTTGTGCGGGGGTTGCACTGTGGGTGGCATGCGCAGCCAACTTGAGTGCCCCATCCGCCGGACGGTGCCCATGGCCATGGCGCAACAACGCTGCCGAATTGCACAGGCTGCGTTCGCCCGGCAGGTCGCCCATGGCGCGCTCGAACAGGCCGAATGCATCGGCCGTTCCCTGCGGGCCGTCGGCGGTGGCGAAATGGGTCATGTGGGTGATCTCGCCCACGGCCGGGCATTGCTGCAGCCGCTCCCACGCGGCGCGGTACTGCGTGGGCGTGAAGCCCAGCCGGTTCATGCCCGTGTTCATCTTGAGGTAGACGCGGTGCGCGCGGGGTTTGCGCCGCGCCGCAAGCCAGTTGAGCTGGGCGGCGTCGTGCACCACATGCCACAGATTGAGGCGTTCGCAAAGCTGCAGGTCATCGGCGCCGAAGCAGCCTTCCAGCAGCAGGATGGGCCCGCCCCAGCCCAGGGCGCGCAGGGCTTCGGCTTCGGCGAGGTCGAGCAGGGCAAAGCCGTCGGCGGCGCGCAGGGCCGCGAACGCGCGCTCGATGCCATGTCCGTAGGCATTGGCCTTCACCACCGCCCACACCTTCGCCTGCGGCGCCGCCAGCCGCGCACGCGCCAGGTTATGGGTCAGGGCGTCGGGATGGATGGTGGCTTGAATGGGGCGTGGCATGGGGGTGCAGGGCGTTGCCGTGCTTGTGACGGGTTCGTGCAGGGGGTCGGCGGGAGGCGTGTGGGAGGTCCAAGTGCAGTGTAGTTGGACGGAAATCCTGGCTCGACCGCTGTGCTATAAACCGCCCCCAGACCTGTCACTTCAGCGCGACCGCCCCGTGGGGATCGAGACCATTTCGGGCCACGCCGTTTTCTCGAAAGCCGCAGTCCGGCTGCGGCGAACAACGGGCTGGGTGAGACAAGCAGGGCCGCCAGCGCGACCGGCGATACCCGTGATGCAACTGCGATCGAGACAATGAAAAAAGGCTTTTACTGGATCATGGCCGCGCAGTTCTTTTCGTCACTGGCCGACAACGCGTTGCTCATCGCCTCCATCGCCCTGCTGCTGCAACTGCAGTCTCCGGGCTGGATGACGCCACTGCTGAAGTTTTTTTTCACCGTGTCCTACGTGGTTCTGGCACCCTTCGTCGGCGCTTTCGCCGACTCGATGATGAAGGGCAGGGTCATGTTCATCACCAATCTGGTGAAGGTGGTCGGACTCATGCTCATGCTCGCCAGCGTCCACCCGTTGCTGGCTTATGGCGTGGTCGGCCTCGGCGCCGCAGCCTACTCACCGGCCAAATATGGCATCCTCACCGAGCTGCTGCCACCGCAACAACTGGTGGCGGCCAACGGCTGGATCGAGGGCACCACGGTGGGTTCCATCATTCTCGGCACCGTGTTCGGCGGTTTTCTGGTGAGCCAGATGGCCAGCCGTTACCTGCTGGGTCTGCCGGGTCTTGCGCACATGGGCATCAACACCGCGGCCGAGGCGGCGCTGGGGGTCATCGTTTTTGTCTACATCATCGCCGCCCTGTGCAATCTGAAAATTCCCGATACCGGCGCCCGCTACCCGCACCAGACCGCCAACCCGGCGAAGCAACTGGTCGAGTTCATCCACTGCACCAAGGTGTTGTGGACCGACAAGCTGGGGCAGATTTCCATGGCCGTGACCACGCTGTTCTGGGGCGCTGGCGCCACGCTGCAATTCATCGTCATCAAGTGGGCCGAGTACGCCTTGGGGCTGGACCTGAGCAAAGCCGCCACGCTGCAAGCCACCGTGGCATTCGGCGTGGCGGCAGGCGCCATGCTGGCCGCCACCCGCGTGCCGCTGAAAAGGAGCCTGACCGTGTTGCCCATGGGTATGGGCATGGGCATTTTGTGCATGGTGCTGTCGCTGTACAGCCGCAGCCTGGTCCCCGATTTGCAGATCAGCATCGGCAATCTGCATCTGCCGCTGTATCTGGTGCTGGCCGGCATGTTCATGATCGCCATCGGCGCCATGGCCGGTTACTTCGTGGTGCCGATGAACGCGTTGCTGCAGCACCGCGGCTACGTTCTGCTGTCGGCCGGACATTCCATCGCGGTGCAGAACTTCAACGAAAACGTCAGCGTGCTCGTCATGCTGTCGGTGTATGCGCTGCTCATCAAACTGAACCTGCATATCCAGTGGATCATCGGTTTGTTCGGCGTGTTCGTGGTCGGCATCATGTGGCTGGTGATGCAATGGAACAAGCGCAATATGCGCGAGCGCGACTGGACCCAGATCATCGGCGAGCCGCGCCACGAGTCCGCGCATTGAGCGCCCCGTCCGCACGGCTGGCTCCAACGGCTGTCACCTGATGGACGCGCTGCGCATCGGACCCCTGGTGCTGCCCTGGGGGCCGCTCATCCTGGCTTTGGGCTATGCCGTCGCGGTGTTTGTGGCTGGTGCTGCGCAGCGCAAAGGCCAGGGCCATGCGGAGCCGGCTTTGCTGCCC
>DAIAZB010000506.1 GCA_027443745.1 Thiomonas sp.
TCGAAGTGCGTGATGCCCAGATCAAAGGCCGTGCGCAGCATGTCGCGCTGCCGATCCAGGGGTGTCGTGTCTCCGAAGTTATGCCAGAGCCCCAAGGAAATGGCGGGGAGATCGAGACCCGAGCGACCGCAACGGCGGTAAAGCATGGGGCCCTCGTAGCGCGATGCTGAGGCTTGGTATGTGGCCATGGTGGTTGACGTGAGGTTTGCGTTGCGCCCGGACTCGGGGCGGGAATTCAAGGCTGGGGGTTCAGGGCTGAGCCTTGAGGAATAGATCACGATTCGGCATGAAATTCGCGTACAACGGAAGCAACGCGCCGCCGAGCCCGCGGGCATCGCTGCCCACCTGGCCGGCCATGATCGTGGGTTTTGCGACCCCTTGCCAATCGTAAAGCTCCAGTGCCTGTTGCACGTGGCTGATGAGCGCATCCAAAAGGCTGCGGCTGAACGAGCCGTCCATGATGACGCGGTCGATGTCGAGGAAACAGGCCGCGCTGCTGATCGCCATCGCGATCGCGGTGGATGCATTGGATAGCCAGACCTGCGTGTGCTCGAGCCACGGTGCCTGATGCGCGCGCGCATCGCGCCACGCGCCGGCGTCGAGTCCGGCAGCGCGATAGGCCACTTGCAACTGGTGCAGCGAGGCCAGGCTGAGCAACTGCGGTGGATAGTGCGGCTGGTTTGCACTGGCCATGCCGACAGGCAACGAGCCCACCGCGCCGGCATTGCCATGCGCCCCGGCATGCAACTGACTGTCGAGAACAATGCCGCCACCAATGAAGGTGCCGACGTAGTAGTACAGGAAATTGCGCTCCGCATGACCGCGGCCAACGACAAGTTCGGCTACACAGGCAGCCGTCGTATCTTTGACGAAGCTGATCGGGACATCGAACATCTCGCCGATGCGCTCGGGAATGTCGATGTTGGCCCATCGCTGGGCGATATCCGGCCCCATGCCGAGAAGTTCCTGCCAGCTCCCGAGTGACAGCGGCGCCGCAACGCCGATGCCACACAACAGCTTGGCCTTGTCGGCGTCGAGCGTCTGCAGGATGCGCGCCACCATGCCCTGGATTTCTCCGAACAGGACATCGGGCTCCGGCAAGGCATACTCGACACTCAGCCGCTGGCGCACGCGCGCGCAAAAATCAACCAGCAGCACCTCCGCGTTGTGCCGGCCAATCGTCAGGCCGATCGAGAATGCTCCATCCGGGTTCAAGGCCATGGGTACCGAAGGCTGACCGACCTTGCCTCGAATCCTGTTGAGCTTCAAGACCAGGCCGTCGGCATCGAGGCGGGCGATGATCAGCTGCACGGTCTGCGCCGTGAGATGCGTCATCCGCGCGATCTCGGCCTTCGAGGCACTCCCGCTGAGGCGAATCGCCTGGAGAACCACCCGTTCGTTGAACTGGCGCATCCCCACTTGATTGGAGCCCCGCGGCCGCAGCGTGGGCCTGGATACGGAGGACACCATCTGCTCCTGGTTCATGGGTCACTTGGCGGGGAAGCGTTGGGGCGCTCGGGTAGGCGCACTCCAGCCGTCAGGCTTCACAGGCGGTGATGACGCCCTTCTTGAACAGGAAGTTGGCGAAAGGCTCCAACTCCCCGGTCTGCACGATGGCGTAGGCGCTGCGAACCCTGTCGTAAAAGGCAAAGCGCTCCACGGCCTCGCAGCCATTCGCACCCACACCCTCATGGCGCTCGACCAGCGCCAGGACGTCCCGTTGCAGGGCAGAGCGAAAACCCTCCGGCTGGTTGCCGACGTGCATGAAGGCAACGGGGCAATCGACCGCACGATCCAGCGGGAACAGCGAGAGCACTGCCCGGCAAGCGCTGCGCATGCTGGTTCCCGACAAGCGGAACACGCGCTGGCTGGCACCCATGGACATGGCACAGAAGTTGGCATCGACAACGGCGATTTCATCTCCATGCCCCATTTCGCACAGGGTCTTCAACACCTCGGGGGTGAGGACGGGATCGATGTTTTTGAGCATGCAGATCTTGAGAAAGCAGGGTTGGAGAAATTGAACTTTCGGTCGGACAGCGACGCGAGTCAGTCAACATGTGCGGGCCTGGAGAACGCGCTAACTCAGGCATTCTGCAGGCAAATCCTGTGCCTGCATGGCACCAGTCATCACGGCCACCGTGTCGCTCATGCTGATGCGTTTCGGGTTGACGATGGCCGCGCGCCGTCCGAGGCGCTGGATGTGGATCCGGTCGGCAATTTCGAACACATGCGGCATGTTGTGGCTGATGATGATCACCGGCAAGCCCTTGTCGCGCACGTTGCGGATCAACTGGAGCACCATATTGCCCTCCTTGACACCCAGTGCGGCCGTGGGCTCGTCCATGATGACGACATGCCGGGCGAAGGCCGCGCTGCGTGCAACGGCAACACCCTGACGCTGTCCGCCGGAGAGCGTCTCGACCGCCTGCGTGATCGACCGCAGGCCGATTTTCAGGCCGTCCATGTACGACTGGGATTCCACGAGCATGCGCTTCTTGTCCAAAAGGCGCATGAACCGCCCCAGCCTGCCGGGGCGCAAGATTTCGCGCCCGAGGAACAGGTTCTCCGCGATGGTCATCGCGGGCACCACGGCCAAGTCCTGATAGACCGTCTCGATGCCCTCGCGGCGCGCATCGATCGGACTCTTGAAGCTGACCTGGGCGCCGTCCAGGAGGATCTGCCCCTCGTCGGGGACCATCGCTCCCGAGAGCGCCTTGATGAGCGACGACTTGCCGGCGCCGTTGTCGCCGATCACGGCGAGGATTTCCCCGCTGCGCAACTCGAAGTCGGTGCCGTCGAGCGCGGTGACATGGCCGTAGCGCTTGGTGAGTCCGCGCGCTTCGAGCACCAGCTTTTGTGCCTGCATCTGGGACATGCTCAT
>DAIAZB010000507.1 GCA_027443745.1 Thiomonas sp.
CACGAACACCACATCGGCATCGCCGCGCCGGCCGATGTCCAGCGCCTGCCCCGTGCCCACGGCCACCACCTTCACGGCAATCCCGGTGTCCTTGGTGAACAGCGGCAGGATGTGGCCGAACAAGCCCGACTGCTCGGTGGATGTGGTGGAGGCGACGACGATGCCGTGCGCGGCTTCCTGCTCGACTTGCGCCTGCGCCGCCAGCGGGCACAAAGCCAGCGCTGCGGCGCTGATCAGACCTGCGATGTGCAGGCGTAGGCGGGCGAACATGAGAGGTCTCCTTGGGGTGCGGTACCGCCGCGTCGCGGCGTGGGCTGAAGCGGCTCGTGGCTGGTCTGCAGTTGGCCGTGTTCGAGGCGCAGCACCCGCTGCGCCAGCGCGATCTCCTCCGGGCGATGGGTGCTGAGCAGCACGGTGATGCCCTGTGCCGCGAGGTTTTGCACGTCGTGCAGGATGGCTGCGCTCGCCTGCTGATCGAGATGGCTGCAGGGCTCGTCGAGCAGCAGCAACTGAGGCTGCACCATCCAGGCGCGCGTCAGTGCCAGGCGTTGACGCTGGCCGGACGACAGGCTTGCGGCGCTTTGCCGCGCGTGCTCCTCGAGACCCGCGCGGCCAAGCGCAGCATTCAGCAAAGCGCGGCGGTCGTCGGTGGGCGTGGCAACCAGGGCCAGGCGCAAGTTGTCTTCCACCGAGCCGCGCAGCAAGGGGGTGTGCGCAAACACCATGGCCTGCGCGGCAAAGGCCAGACCGTCCCGCGGTGGCGTCTTGCCGGCGAAGCGCAGGGCGCCACAACTCGGCGCGTCGAGGCCGTGAATCAACCGCAGCAGGCTGGTCTTGCCGGCGCCGTTGGGCCCCACCAGCGCGATGATGCCGCCGCGCTCGAGTTGCAAGTCGAGGCCATGCAAGACCCAATTCGTGCCACGACGCAGGCCCACGCCCTGCAGGGTGATGGGGAATAGCGAAGCTTCCGTCATCGCCGCGCTCTCTTGCCGCAACGAGCTGTTTTTCTGAGAGGGCGCTTGCCCTCGGGGCGGTTCTGCGGGTGTCTCATGCGCCCTCCCCGTACCGCGCCGCCGCGTGCTGGCGCAGCAGCGCGGCAGCGGCATTGACCAGCAGCACCAGCACCATCAGGACCGTGCCCAGTGCCAGTGCCAGCGGCAGGTCACCCTTGCTGGTTTCCAGCGCGATGGCGGTGGTCATGGTGCGGGTGTAGCCCTCGATATTGCCGCCCGCGATCATCACCGCGCCCACCTCCGACACCGCCCGGCCGAACCCGGCGAGCGCTGCGACCAAGAGGGCATGGCGGCAATCCCACAACAGCCAGCGTACGCGCTGCAGGGCATGCAGGCGCAGTGAGCGCAGGGTGTCGCCGTGCAGCCGCCAGGACTCGGCCACGATCTGTCGCGTCACGGCGGCAATCAACGGCGTGGTGAGCAGGGTTTGCGCCAGAATCATTGCCGGCACCGAAAACAGCAATCCCAGATCCCCCAGGGGCCCGCTGCGCGACAGCAGCAGATACACCAGCAAACCGACGATCACCGAGGGCAGGCCGAGCAGGCTGTTGAGCAGCGCCACCAGCACGCCGCGCCCGGCAAACGCGTGCACGGCGAGCCAGGCTCCCAGCGGCAGGCCGAACAGCAAACCCAGCGCGACGCTGGTGCCGCTGACGCGCAGCGAGACACCGACGATGTGCCAGGTGGCCGCATCGCCTGTGGCCAGCAGTTGCCAGATTGGAGAGAGCATGAAGTGATGTCAGCACGCAGCGATGAACATTTGAATACTAACGGTTACGTTCAGGAGCATGGGCGCGGAGAGGCGGCAAGGGCATGCAGGCCTTGTCCGTCAGCAAGGCCAGGCGCAGGATCTCGGCGCTGTAATGCCGCGCCACTTCGGTGGTGAAGCGGTCGAAATCCAGGTGAGCATCGGCGTCGGCGCGGTCGGAGACGCTGCGCACCGCGGCGAAGGCCACGCCGTAGTCGGCGCACACTTGGGCCACGGCAGCGCTTTCCATGTCCACCGCCAGTGCATCGGGCAGTGCCGCGCGCAGGCGCTGTGCGTCAGCCGCGCTGCTGACGAAACAGTCGCCGCTGAGCAACAAGCCGTGGTGCACACGCGGTGCAGCGATGCCCAGCAACTGCAGGCGTGCCGCCCCGGCGGTGTCGTGCAAGGCCCCGGCGATGGCGGCTCGTGCTGCCAGCAATAAACGCGCCGACCAGTGGGCATCGGCGGCGAAGCGGCTGGTGCCGGTGAGGGGCACCTCGAAGCGTGGGAACAGCGGCGAGGCATCGAGGTCGTGCTGCAGCAGGTCACGCGCGACGACGATGTCGCCGATCCGGACCGCATCGCCCAAACCGCCGGCGGTGCCGGTGAACAGCAGTGCCTGGCAGCCGAACTCGGCGATCAGGCTGGTGGCGCTGGTCGCGGCCGCCACCTTGCCGATGCCGGACAGCGCCATCACCACCTCGTGCCCATGCAGCCGGCCGCGGTGATACACGCGCTTGCCGTGCAGCCGCTGTGGCCGCGTGGGGAGGAGTTGCTGCAGCAGCATCTGCTGCTCGGCATGCATGGCGCACAAAATGCCGAGCGGGGAAAGTTCGGTCATGGCTGCCTGCGCCCTCGGAGCTGTCGCGTGGTCCCACATGCCCCTGGGGGGTGGAGGCGATCGCGGGCTGCGTGCCGCAGCTCCGAACCTGTCAATACAGGCGCGAGCGGTAAGCAGGCCGGACGATGCAGGCGGCTGGCGGTCACGCGTGTACTCCCCGGTCGATGGCGGCTGTGGCCGATGTGGCCGGCCCGAGGTCGAGGGCGTCGGTGAACAGGCCATCGACGCCCGCTGCGCACCATTGCGCCAATGCGGCTGCCTGGTTCACGGTGTACAGACGCAGGGACAGGCCCACGGCATGCACGGATTGCACCAACTCCGGCGTACACGCCCCTGCATCCAGATGCAGGGCCTGCAGTGCCAGGGTCTGCGCGGTCTCGCGCCAGTGCGGCGGCAAGCTCTCGCACAGCCAGGCGCGGGGAAGTTGGGGTGCCGCACGCCAGGCACCCTGCAAGGCCGCAAGGGAGAACGACGACAGGCAGGGCGGCTGCGCGGCATCGGCCCACAGCCTGGCGGCAGCCTGGGCGATGCGAAACCCCCAGTCGGCTTGCTGCGCGGCGCCGGCATCGGTGTCGGGCTTGATTTCCAGATTGAGCCAGACGTCCTGCCCGGACAGCAACGCCGCCACGCTTTGCAGCGATGGAATGCGCCGATGCGCAACCCCGCTCGCGCCCGGGCGGTCGCCTTCAGCGCCGCGCTCGCCAGCCAGGCGAGGCTTGAATGCAGCGCACGCCTCAAGCTGCGCCAGCCGTTCCCAGGGCTGCCAGCTGGCGCGACCGGAGGCCAGGGTGGTGCGGTCGAGCCGATCGTCGTGCAACAGGAAGGGCACGCCGTCGGCGCTGAGTTTGATGTCGCATTCAAAGGCCGTGAAGCCAGCCTGCAAGCCGGACAGAAATCCGGCAAGCGTGTTTTCCGGGGCCAGCCAGCCGCCGCCACGATGGGCGATGCGCTGGCAGGGCTTCATGGAGAAGAGCAGGTGCACCATGGCGGCACGCGAAAAATGTAATTCGATGTAAATTTATTGGACCATCGACATATTTTTCTAAATATAAAGAAATACAAGGTGCTGTATGTCTTGCGAGGGCCATTGCTGTTCATCATTGCATTCATGAATCAGCCTCGAAGCCTCATACATGCTTGTTTATAAGAAATCACGAATATTTTCTTGTTGAACGGCGTGCGCCCAGGAACGTCGTGCTGACAGCATGGCTTCCCAGAAAATTGGATTGATTTCATCGAAAACAGTAGTTTGTGTTCGGCCATGAAACAACCTGAAATGGATTGATCCGCCACGTTGGGCGGATTCCAGGCCAGCAGTGGCCGAGAGACCCCGGAGGAGGCATTCATCATGACATTCAAGAAACCCGACATCGACACCATTGTGCGGC
>DAIAZB010000508.1 GCA_027443745.1 Thiomonas sp.
AATGGCTCAGCGGCAATGTGAGTGAAGTCGCGGCGAGCTGGAACACCCTGCTGGCCGCGCCGCCGCTGTCGGCCGACAACGCCAGCGACGATGCCGGGGTGTTCGAGGTCAAGATCGAAGTGTTCGACCCCGCGGGCAACCAGGTCATGCCGGGCGCGTCCACCTTCCAGTTCCTCGCGCGCAATGCCGACGGCACCACCACCCGGCTGTCGACCACCGCCGAAATCGCCGGTGGCGCCTACGTGCTGCGGGTGCATGTGGACAACAACGGCGTGAGCGCCGACTTGCCGCAACCCAGCATCAGCGGCGTGGCGGCGAGCGACGACTGCGGCTTCCTGCGCTACGCACCGGGCGATCTGGTGCATGTGCGATACCACGCGGCGCATCCCAACAACCACGCCGTGTTCGGCTTCGGCATCACCCGCGGCTCGCACGGCATGCCAACGGCCTCCACCTTGGCGCCGTATGTCGAAGTGGCCGCCGCCAACGCACCGACCACCACCACGCCCTACGTCAAGGTGGCAGGCGACTACCAGCGCGACTTCGCGCCGACGGAACTGGTCGGCTCTTGCGTCAACGCCGCCTTCGCCGCCAGCCTGGGCGTGTACGGCAAGGCGACCAATGGCTACGGCCGGCTGGGGCTGGATGCCTCGGGACTGATTGCCTTCGCCCTGGCCGAGCAGCACCCGGACCCGGAGGACTAAGCGCGCCATGGAACTCACCCTTCAACTCACCCCGCAGGCCGCGCAGGCGCTGCAGCGGCGCGATCTGGCCGATGTCGATGTCCAGGTGCTGCTGCAAGTGGCGCAGGACATCGGCGCCGCCCTGCGCCCCATGCATCCCGGCGTGGCCGATGCGGCGCTGCAGGCCTTCTATCTCGCCGACGTGCCCGACACCCCGCAGAGCCAGCGGGGGATCACGCGGCTGCGCACCTGCGCGGCCATCGTCGCCGCCTATGTCAAACCAGACGACGCTCCCCCCTGAAGCCTTCCCTTCCCTCACTCTGTTTCATCCACGCAAAGGAGATCATCATGGCCAAACCCGGCAGAGCCCGCCCGGGCGGGAGCAACGGCAAATCCGCGTTGGAGACTGAAGCGTCCGCTTCGTCTTCCAACTACCCCAGCGAACTGATCGTCGTGGCCGACGCGGAGTTCGCGCTGCAGTCCACCGACAGCGCGGACATGGCCTCGGCTTCCGGCGCGAATGTGCGCGCCCTCAACACCTTGCTGGCCAATGAGCAGTTGCAATTGCAGCCGCTGTTCGGCGACAGCGTGGAGCGCCTGCGCGCCCAGGCCAGCGCAGCGGCAGCGGAAACGGGTGAAGCCCTTCCCGACCTGTCGATCTATTACCGCGTCGAGGTTTCCGAAGACCGCATGGAGGCGCTGGCGGCCCGGCTGTGCAAGGTGCAGGGCATTGCCGCGGCCTACGTCAAGCCGCCGGCCCTGCCTGCGGATTTCGATTTCGGCCTCAATGCCATGGCAGCGCTCGGCAGCGCGCCCCCGGCCATGACGCCGGACTTCACGCCGCGCCAGCTCTATCTCAACGCCGCACCCGTGGGCATCGACGCGCAATACGCCTGGACCTTGCCAGGGGGTCGCGGCGCGGGGGTCAACATCATTGATGTCGAGTGGGGCTGGCGCTTCAACCACGAGGACCTGCGCCATGCGCAAGGCGGCGTGGTGTCCGGCGTGAGCGCAGCCGATGACAACCACGGCACCGCGGTGCTGGGCGAATTCAGCGGCGACATCAACGCCTTCGGCATCACCGGCATCAGCCCGGATGCGCAGGTGGCTGCGGTGTCTCTGGTCAGCCATTCCACAGCGCAGGCGATTCGCATCGCGGCGGACCGGCTGCGCCCGGGCGACATCATCCTGCTCGAAGTGCACCGCGCTGGGCCGCGCGCGGCTTCGGGCAACGGGCAGTTCGGCTATATCGGCATCGAGTGGTGGCCGGACGACTTCGCCGCCATCCGCTACGCCGTGGGGCGCGGCGTGATCGTGGTCGAAGCCGCGGGCAACGGCGGCCAGAACCTCGATGACGCGGTCTACAACATGCGGCCAGCCGGGTTTCCCGCCAACTGGACCAATCCGTTCAACCCCGCCAACCCCAGCTCGGGTGCGGTGCTGGCCGGTGCCGGCATGCCGCCGTCCGGCACGCACGGGCGCATCGCCCATCCAGGCTGGGGCGATGTGTATGCGGATCGCGGCCGCTGCTTCTTTTCCAACTACGGCGCGCGGGTGGATGCGCAGGGCTGGGGCTGGGAAGTGACCTCCACCGGCTATGGCGACCTGCAAGGCGTCGCGAACCGCGACCTCTGGTACACCGATCAGTTCAGCGGCACCTCCAGCGCGTCGCCCATCGTCGTCGGCGCCCTGGCGTCGGTGCAGGGTGTGCTGCGCGCGCAGGGGCGCATTCCGCTGTCACCGGCGCGCGCCATCGAACTGCTGCGCAACACCGGCTCGCCGCAGCATGACGCGCCGGGCTTCACCTTCCAGCCGAACATGGCCGGCTCGGGCTAGGCGCAAAACCATCCGACGCGGCCTCGCACCCAGCGCATCGGCAACCGCCCCAATCTGCGCCAGTTGACGGCTGCGGCGCTGCAGACGCGCGAGTGGATCGGCGTGCAGTTCAGCGGCAGCCTGGCGGCGCATCAGACCCAGCGCTGGTTCACCTTCCGCTGGCCTGCGCACTGGCATGTGGTGTGGACGGTGGTGCCGACCACGCCGCAACAGGGCGGGCCGCAGATCGAATGGAAGGTGCAGGTGGAACGCGCCACGGACGCCTATATCACCTACTGGATCAGCATCACCAATCTGACGGCGCAGCCGGTGAACGTCGAGGCGCGGTACGCCGTGCTCGGCTGGTGAACACGGCGCATGACAGGAGAGCAGCATGAGAATCCTCATCGAAACCGAGGGCGTGCAAGGCCCGGCCGTTCACGCTCCACCGTCCGTGGTGACAGCAGCCCTCGACGGCGGCGCCTCGGCGTTGAACCCGCAGCCCGCCGGGGAAGGCGGCTTGACGGCACATGCTGCGGCGTCCACGTCGCCAGCACTCGATGGCGGCCCGGTGGCTGACTGGCTGGTGCAGGCGATTCAGGACAGCAGGGCGGGTTGAGGCGCCTGGCCACCGTCGGCGGTGGCCAGGTCCGCCCAGCAGCGAGTCATCCACCGGGGCAGATCGGCTGCGGTGAGGCCGCTGGCGCCGTGACAGCGGGCGTAGCGCTCGGCGGCGCAGCCATGCAGCCACACGGCGGCGAGCACGGACTGCGGGTTGCCCGTGACGGCGAGCAAGGCGGCGATCGCGCCCGCGAGCACGTCGCCGCTGCCTGCCGTGGCCAGCAGGCCGTTGCCGGTGGGGTTGATCCAGACCTGCTGCTGCGGGCTGGCGATGACCGTGCCCTGTCCCTTGAGAACCACCCAGGCGGCATGGCGTTGCGCCAGGGTGCGGGCGGCCAGCAGCCGGTTGGCCTGCACCGCTCGCGCCGAGCTGCCGAGCAGCCGGGCGGCTTCGAGCGGGTGCGGGGTCAGTACCGTGGCTTGCTTGCGCTTGCGCAGCAGGGCCTGCAGCGGCGCTGCCGCGTCCGCATCGGCAGAATCGGCCAGCAGGTTGAGTGCGTCGGCGTCGAGCACCAGGGGGATCGGCAAGGTCAGGGCTTGCGCCAGATGGCTGCGGAAGGGGGCCTCCGTGCCGCCGCCGGGGCCGAGGAGCAGGCAGGCGTGCGCATTCTGGGTCTCCAGCAGGCTGGCGGGCGGACGCAGCATCAAGTCCGGCGCGGCGCAATCCACTGTGGGCGCCCGCGCATCGAGCAGCCCGGCGTACACCCGGCCTGCCCCGAGCCGCGCCGCCGCATGGGCGGCGAGCAGCACGGCGCCCGCCATTCCGGCCGCACCGCCGATCACGCCCACGTCGCCGCGCTGTCCCTTGTGCGCGGCCCGCTCCAGATCGGGCAGCAAGGGGCGGATTTGGTCTGCGCCCAGCCAGCCTGCCTCGCACCGGGGCCCGGCGGCTGCCGGGTCAGTGGGCAGGTCGAGGTCGTCGCTCCACAACGTGCCCGCACAGCGCCGCCGCCAGCCCGGTGCACAGGCCCGGCTTGAGCCCGAGCAGGCTGAGGGTGGCCGTGGCGCGCACGCAGGGCCCGGCGACGTCTCCGGTGTCTGCATCCAGGCCAGAGGGCAGATCCACGCTGAGCACCGGCGCGCGGCCTTGGGCGTTGAGCTGCGCGATGATGGCGGCGGTCTGCTCCCGCACCGGACCGCCCAGGCCGATGCCCAGCAGCGCATCGACATACAGATCGGCCTCGGGCAGCGGGGCGCCCGGAGCGAGCACGGCGCATGGCGTCTGCGCCGTCTGCGCCGTCTGCGCCGCGTCCCAGGCCCAGGCCCAGGCCCAGGCCCAGGCCCAGGCCCAGGCCCAGGCCCAGGCCCAGGCCCAGGCCCAGGCGGCATCGGGCGGCAGGCGACCCATCCACTGCGGCCACGAGCCCGCGCCGCAGGCCAGCACGCAAACGTTGCGCCCGGCGCGCTGGAGCTGCGTGGCGGCCACGAGCCCGTCGCCGCCGTTGTTGCCTGCGCCAGCAAGTACGAGGATGCGCCGAGCATGCGGAAAGCGCGCCTGCACCAGTCGCGCCACTGCGGTTCCCGCGCGCTGCATCAGGGCATGGGCGGGCAGTGCGCGCACGGCTGCAGTTTCCAGTTCCCGCAGCATCTGCGTGCTGTAAATCGGTTCTGAATGCTGCGAGGTCAGGCGTTTGAGCATGGCGTCAACCTCAACGCGGCGGCGTGTCCGCGCCGGCGCACAGCCGCTTCACCAGCGCCGCGGCGCGCGCCGTGGCGTCGTCGTCGGGCACGATGGCGCGGCCCCATTCGCGCCGCGTCTCGCCCGGCCATTTGTGGGTGGCGTCCAGCCCCATTTTTCCGCCCAGCCCTGA
>DAIAZB010000509.1 GCA_027443745.1 Thiomonas sp.
GGAAGCGTTCGCCATCCCAGATGATTTCCCCATTGACCAGCGTGATGCGAGGCCAAGCCCTCAGGGTCATGCCTTCATAAGGCGTGTAATCAACGGCATGATGCAGGGATGCGTTGGTCAAGGAAATTTCTCGTTCTTCCCAAATGACAAGATCGGCATCGCTCCCGATGGCGATGCTTCCTTTGCGCGGGTGTATGCCATAGGCTTTGGCAGGATTGGTTGCGGTGAGCTCAACAAAGCGGTTGAGCGTGATCCTGCCGCCCAGCACTCCCTCCGAGTACAGCAGTGGCATTCGCGTCTCCAGACCGGGGATGCCATTCGGAATGTGGCGAAAGGCGACCTCGCCGCCACCAGGCTTCTTGCCCTCGGGCGCGTTGAAGCGGAATGGCGCATGGTCCGACGAAAACACGGTGAACAAACCGTCCGCGAGACCATCCCAAATCACTTTCTGGTTCGATTTGTCACGTGGCGGAGGGCTGCAAACGCATCGCGCGCCCTGGTAGCTGTCATCGATACCGAGGTCATCGGCGGTTAGGAAAAGGTACTGTGGGCAGGTCTCGGCAAAAATCTTCATGCCCAGGGCACGTGCATTTCGGATCTGCTCGACGGCATCTCGCCCGGAGACATGGACGATGAGGATGGGCACATCGACCAGCTCCGATAGCGCAATCGCGCGATGTGTCGCTTCCCGCTCGACGAGCATGGGGCGTGCATGCGCGTGATAGCGAGGCGCGGTTCTGCCGCTAGCCTCGAGACGCCGGGTCAACCACTCGATGCAATCGGCATTCTCCGCATGGACCATGGCCATCGCATCATGCCGCTTGGCAAGTTCCAGGAGGTCGAGGATCTGGCCGTCATTCAACTTGAGATCGTCGTAGGTCATGTAGATTTTGAACGACGTATAACCCTTGCCGATGAGTTCCGGTAATTCATTCTCCAGAACTTGAGGGGTCGGGTCACTCACGATCAGGTGAAATGCGTAATCCACATGGGCTTGCCCTTCTGCGCGCCGGTGGTAATCCTCAACCGCCGCTCGCAACGATTGCCCCTTCATCTGCGCGGCGAATGGGATCACGGTGGTTGTGCCACCGCAGGCGGCGGACCGTGTTCCGCTCTCGAAGTTATCAGCCATGCATGCCGGGGCTTGCATGGGTTGGTCAAGATGGCAATGCGCGTCGACCCCGCCGGGGGTCACCACACGGCCCTGTGCGTCAATCTCCCTGTGCCCGGCTGGTAAATCTGAACCCAGCTGGACGATGCGACCCTTGTGAATGCCGATATCCGCGTGGAAGGTATCGCACGCAGTCGCAACCAAGGCATGACGTACAACGACATCGAATGGTTCACGAATCATAAGTTCTCGCTAAATAGTTGCCCCCAGTCGCAAACGCGCTGTGGTTCGATTTGAATCAACCGAAGCGCCTTCCAAACGACTGCCGAAACCGAGTCATAGATCGGAATGCCGATTTCCCGCTCCAAGTTATGCACCAGTTGTGCTGCCCGTAAATTCGTGCACATCGTCACGATGGCTTGTGGCTTGTCACGCGCCACTTCACGGATCAGATTCGCCAATTGATCGGGCTCAATCTCGGCGAATGAGAAATTATCCTGAATGTTCAAATGCCGATCCGCCACGCAGGCCATTCCGTTGTTTCGGTAATTTTTGATGATGCGATCATGGACTTCCTGAATATAAGGTGTAATCAATCCGAATCTGTTGATGTGGTTTAAAGTCATGGCCTCATTCAACGCCAGGACCGATGTGGTTGCCGGTCGTCCTGTGACTTCGCTGATCCGCGCACAGAGCGCGTCGTCCTTCTCGAATCCGAGCCAACTGGCAGATGTGCCGCTCCAGCAAATGACGTCAACACGCGCATCTGCGAGAAGCTGCGCAGCAGCCAAGATTTTGTCACTGTTGAATTGGCGTGAAGATGCCTCTTGCAGCGAAATTTCTGTCACGCCAAATCGTGAAAAATGTGCAGAGACATTTCCAAGCTGACTCACCATGGCACTGGTCAAGGGCTCCAGCGCCGTATTGGATGAAGGTGTTAATACGCCGATGCGTTTTCGATTTAACATCGCAGGGTTGTGATGGACCATGATTGGATTGTTCATCGGGCTGGAATTTTGCGCGATCGCCATCGTGCCAAGTCGTCCGATCTGACGAAGGATGATCTGGCTTTGCCGCATGCCCAGTGCCGTCCGTGCTGATGACGATCTTCCCTGTTACTTAGGGCGTCATGTTGGATGGCAAACCTTGATTGCCATCCTGAAGTCGACAGCCGGGCAAGGTGCAGTTGTTACACAGGAATTTTCTTGCTGTACTCGATCAGCAGAGTCGAGCATATAAAAAGGCCTATGCCTGCTCCTGTAAACAGCATGAGGGCAAGGTAATAAGAGCCCGTGGCTTGCACGATCAGCCCCACGGCAATGGGCACACCAATACCCGCCACATTGCCACCGAGATTCATCACGCCACCAAGAAAACCCACTCGATCACGCGTCCCGAGAATCGAGGGGATGCACCAGTACAGGCCGCACCAACGCAGAAAAAAGAGGGTGGTCGAAAGCAACGCGACAATCACGACCGGGCTCTTGACCTCAGCCACGCTATAAATGGCGATCGTGGCAATAATGGATGCAAAACCAAACAGGATGCGAAGAACCTTGCTTTCAGGAGCACCTGACGCCTTCCACCAATCTGCCAGCCAGCCGCCTACCAACTCGCCGATGAAGCCGGAGAAGAACATGATGAATACCGCGCCGCCAATCTGCTGAATATTCAAACCATGCACTTTAGACAGGTAAGTTGGCATCCATGTGAGCAGGCCGTAAAACAATGAGTTGAAACACAACCAGCCAAAGAACATGCCCCAAACCGAGCGATAGCGGAAGAACTCGAGCGGCTTGCCGCTGATCTCTTTCGGTTCTCCTGCCCGTTCTTTGGCATGGCTGGCTTCGATGTGCGCGATTTCCGCCGCGTTCACACCAGAGTGCTCGCTCGGGTGATTGCGGATGAAGCGCCAGGCAAAGTATCCAACCACCATGGTGCCGACGCCGGCGATGACAAAAGACATGCGCCAGGAGCCGAGGAATGCAATCAGCCCGGATATCAAGATGCCTCCAAGGGCCGAGCCGAGTGGCGCACCGCCATCGAGCAGTGTTGCACCCCGTCCGCGCTCGTTCCTCGTCATCCAGATACCGTTGAGTTTGCCGCCAGCGGGGTAGATGGGGGCCTCTGCCACGCCCAGCCCCAGTCGTGTCAATAAAAGACTGCCCCAGCCGATGGAGACGGCAGCAAGGGCCTGGAACAACCCCCAACCGGCAGTGGCTCCCGCAATCACGACGCGTGGCCCGTAGCGATCGGCCAACATGCCTCCGGGAATTTGCATGAAGGCATAAGTCCAGAAGAAGGAACTCAGCAGCAAGCCTTCGATCGCGGGGCCGATATGGAACTCTTTCGAGATCAGCGGCATGGCCACGGACAGCGAGGCGCGATCAATGTAGTTGATCGAAATCAACAGCAGCAGCATCCAGAAAATTTTCCATCTCACCCCTGTCGGGGCCACGTCTTGAAGACTGGTGCTCTTTGCTACGACCTGCGTTTCCATGGTCTAAGTTCCTTGATGTGCGATCACGAGAAACCACCTCGGGCCCTCACCAACTGGCGCCTGAGGCGAGTGCCGACTGCCACCCCAGCGACCTGTCAACGCCACAAGACAGGGCCGGCGTGTTGCATCAACCCATCATAAAACGACTGTCGACGAAGATGTCAACATTTTTATAAAAATAAATGTCAACAATATTTTTATATTTTGTGACGGATTGATCGCAGTCTGATGTATTGTCAACGACTGATTGGAGATGAGTTGACGGTTGTGGTGCATTTGACAGAAAATGTCAGCAAGTTTCGTGCCAAATTGCGAACAATCTACCTATCATTTGTTGACAACGATCGTGATTCAAGGATTGGCCGCGACGCAGGACCAGGCATGCGCCAACTGCAAGCCAAGACGTGTGACAATTTTTACGGTGACTGTGATATCGCCCTCGCGGCTCAAAGGAACTCGTGCTGGACATGCGTACAAAAAAATCGGACAAAGAAAAAACAATCGAAGAGATCGCTGAAAAGATCTACACGGCCATTCTTGAGCACCGGTTGGCGCCCGGAACAAAGCTGGGTGAGGATCGCCTGGCGACGATTTTTGGGGCCAGCCGCACACGCATTCGAGATGTGCTCGCGCATCTGGCGAACGAAAGAGTCGTTGATCTGATCCCGCAGCGTGGCGCCTTTGTCGCAAAACCCAGTGTCGAGGAAGCCAGCGATGTCTTTGAGGCCAGGCGGCTCATCGAGCCGGGGATCATTCGCCGATTGGCTTCGCGACTCGATTCCAAAATGTTGGCGAGTTTGCGCGAGCAGCAGCGCAAGGAAGCCGAAGCCCTTCGCCTCCATGACGAACGTGCCATCGTTCGTCTTTCCGGGGAGTTTCACAATCTGCTGGCCGAACTGGCTGGGAACACGGCGTTGATTCGCTGCATGCGAGAGTTGTCTTCACTCACCTGCCTGACGATCTTTCTGTACGACGCGCCTACGGCGACGAGTTGCCGGGCAGCCGATCACGCCAATATCGTCGCCGCGATTGCAGCCAAAGACAGCGCAAAGGCCGAGGCATTGATGCTGCAACACCTCGAGGCAATCGAGAAGAGCCTGAAGCTCGAAGGAGCGCGTTACTTCGCCGATCTGGAAACGATTTTTCAGGACATCTAGCCACAAGGACTAGGGCCTGTCCATGGCTGCGTGGCCCCGCACCTTGAGTTGGGGGGTTCGGAGACCGACGACTGCCCAGCCAGGTGAAAGGCCAGGCAAGTCAATTTCCTGCTTCTGACACCCGCCCGCGCAGCCGCTTGACCTCGCCGCGCCCTACCTTGGTGTCCACCCGTTTGCGCTGCGAACTGCGCGTGGGGCGGGTGGGTTTGCGCGCCTTGGGCAGGGTAGCCACGCTGTCCACCAGGGCTTGCAGCCGGGCGATGGCCTCGGCGCGGTTCTGCTCCAGGCTGCGACTGGTCTGGGCCTTGATCACCACCACGCCGTCTTCGGTGATGCGCTGGTCGCTCAGCGCCAGCAAGCGCAGCTTGATCGCCTCGGGCAGCGAGGAATCGGGGATGCAAAACCGCAGGTGCACCGCGTTCGACACCTTGTTCACGTTCTGCCCGCCGGCGCCCTGGGCGCGGATGGCGCTGAATTCCATCTCCTCCTCGCGCAGCGCGACGAGGGCCGTGGCTTCGGCCATGCTCACACCACCATGGGCGTGGCGGCGCCGTCGAGCGACAGCACCGCGCCGCTGACGTAGCCGGCGCGCGCCGAGGCCAGGAACACCACCACGTCGGCCACCTCCTGGGGCGTGCAGATGCGCCCCAGCGGCAAGGCGCGCTCGCGCTGCGCCAGCAACTCGGCCACAGGCTTGCCGCTCAGTCGCGCCTCGGCCTCCAGGCCTTCCTGCATGCGCCCGGTGGCGGTGATGCCGGGGTTGACCGCGTTCACCCGCACCCCCTGCGCGGCGAAGGCCTGCGCCAGGCCGGCGCTGGCCAGCATCAGCGCGGCGTTGGCGGCGCCGCCAGCCAGGTGCACCGGGGTGGCGAGTTTGCCGCCCATGCCGACGACGTTGACGATGGCGCCACGACCGCGCTGTGCCATGCCCGGCAGCACCGCATCGATGGCGTGGATGGTGGTGAAGTACTTCGCGTCCATCGCCGCATGCCAGTGCGCCGCCGTGAGTTCCGCCGGCGGCGTGCGCCTGGCCGCGCCGGCCGAATTCACCAGCACGTCGATGGGGCCGAGCCCGGCCTCCACCTCCCGCGCCATGCGTGCGGCCTGCGTGGTGTCGCACAGATCGGCCACCACCGCGAGCACCGCCACGCCCTCGGCCCGCAGCGTGGCGGCGGCCTGCTGCAGATGCGCGGCGTCGCGCGAGGCGATGGCCACGCGCGCGCCCTCGGCGGCAAAGCGCTGCGCGCATGCCAGGCCGATGCCCTTGCTGCCCCCGGTCACCAGGACAATCTTGCCTTGCAAGCCCAGATCCATCGTCATCTCCGTGTTTGTGGTCGACAGGCCGATTTTGCCCTGCCCGCGGCGTCGCTGCAGCCGCGATGTCCATACCCTCCCGCGCCGCGCGCCCGGGCACACGCCAGGGCCAGCCGGGCATGCGCATCAATGCGGATCGAATCAGCGTCGCAAGCGAGCCTGCATCGAGGTTGCAAGGGCCCGGGCGATCGGCGCAGACCATTCCCCCGCAAACCCCCGGACGGCGCCGGAGAAATGCATGGGCCGGCGTCGCGATCACTGCCGGGCTGGCAAGATCACAGCCATGCCAAGTTCCGCCCTCGTCTGGTTCAAGCGCGACCTGCGCGTGGTCGATCACGCCGCGCTGCACGCCGCCAGCGCCTGCGATGCCGCGGCCGCGGTGTACGTGGTCGAGCCGCAGTGGCTGGACAGCCCGGAATGCGATGCGCAGCACCTGGCTTTCGCCGCCTCCAGCGTTGCGGCGCTGCGTGCCGAGCTGGCCGCGCTCGGCCTGCCGCTGCTGCTGCGCTACGGCGACCTGCCCGAGGTGTTCGACGCGCTGCACCGCAGCTATGCCTTCACCCACCTGTTCAGCCATGAAGAAACCGGCCCCGGCTGGAGCTATGCGCGTGACCTGCGCGTGGCGGCCTGGTGCCGGCAGCACGGGGTGCAATGGCAGGAATGGCCGCAGACCGGCGTGGTGCGAAGGCTGGACAACCGTGCCGGCTGGGCTGCGCGCTGGCAGCGGCGCATGGACGCGCCCTTGCTGCCGGCTCCCGCCGGGTTTCGCGCGCATGGCGGGCTGGATGCAGGCGCCTGGCCGCAGGCGCAGGTGCGCCAGCGGCCGGCGTTGCAGACCGCGTCCCGGCCGATTCCGCCGGGCGGCGCTCATGCCGCGCTGGACACGCTGCACAGCTTCTTGCAAGGGCGCGGCGCGCACTACCGCAAAGACTTGTCCAGCCCCTTGAGCGCCGAGTCCGGCTGCTCGCGCCTGAGCGCGCATCTGGCTTTCGGCACCTTGTCCGTGCGGCAGGTGCACCAGGCCACCGAAGCGCGCATCGCCGCGCTCAAACAAAGCGCCGGCCCGCAGGAGCGCAGCTTCGCGTACCACTTGCGCG
>DAIAZB010000510.1 GCA_027443745.1 Thiomonas sp.
TTGCCGCGCGAGCTCGGCTTCGGTCGAGCTCGTTAGTTTCAGAATTGACGGGAGGTGCATGCGACATTTATCCACGCAGACCGCGACCGACAAGGCGTTCGCTGTCGCCCTCTTGCTCAAGACTATCGATGCCCTGGGCGAGGTGGCGGGTGGCTTGTGGCTGCTGCTGATTGATCCTCGATGGCTGCAGGGCAGGGTCGCTGCCCTTATCGCCCCGGAACTACGAGAGGATCCGCGTGACTTTCTTGCCATGCACATCCTGCATTGGGCGGCCCACTTCAAGCAGCACGCTGTGCTGTTCGCGGCCGTCTATCTGCTTTCGCACGGCGTAGCGAAGCTAATCGTGCTGGTGGAGATCGTACGCGGTCGGATATGGGCCTACCCAGGACTGATCGTGCTGACAGTGCTGTTTGCGGCCTACCAGACTTACCACATGGCCGTGACAAGACTCTCACTGGGGTATCTCGCTCTGACGTTGGTTGATTTGCTCATCATCGCTCTAACCGCTGTTGAGTACGCCAAGCTTCGCTCGCACGCAGGGGAGCATGCACGCCCCTGACATGGCGGCGCTCGTTCCTGATGAAACCCGTCCCCTGCGCGGAGCAATCGGGCCTGACGAAGCGCAGGAGGCGCTCTCATTTTCCCTTTGTAGAGGCGCTCCCGACCCGCGCCCGGGTACTGGATGGCTGCGTCGCCTAGGGGATGAGGAGTTTGGCATCCTGATTCCCGGCTTCTCGTGCGACCAGGGGCTGGAGGTGGCAAGACGTATCTGCCGTGCCTTGGCCTCTAGACCGGTGATCCTGGATCATCAGGTCGCCGCCCAGGTATCCGCCAGTTTGGGGCTAGCCTCTGCCGCGAGCTCGGGCTACGCGCTGCGCCAGTTGTTGATCGACGCCGACGCCGCGCTTTATCGCGCCAAGGAGGGTGGACGGAACCAAGTTGTCGCGTACTATTCTCCGGATGCGGGTTGCAAGCTTCGCAACTGATCGAACCCAGCGGACGCACGGCAGCGAGTCTGCAGTCCTGTCTGTCGTGAGGGCAAAGTGCTACTGCGTCTGTGATCTGAGCACCCGCGCCAGCGGCTTGCCCTCTCCATGAAGGTGACTTCACTCACCACCGACGCAAGCCCGCCGGTAACCGCGGATGAGCCCTGGCAACGGGGTGCCGCGAAACGTTGGTGGTAGCTTTGGATCATCAGGTCACCGCCCCGATGTCCGCCAGCCTGGGGTTAACCTCCACCGCCAGCTCCGGCTACGTGCTACGCCAGTTGCTGATCGATGCCGATTCGGCGCATTGGCGCGAGCTGCGCGATCCAAGAATAACTGGAACATGCCAAGGCAACGATTCGTGCTGCGGTGGAACATCCGTTCCGGGCGCTCGGGCGGCCGTTGGCTTGCTCCGCCGCAGCCTGTTGTGAAGGGTGACCAACCGCGCTGGCGATCATCCTCGCAGGCTATCCCGCGAACCTCTCACTTCGCACCTTGTTGCCATTCGGAAGGTGTATCCTCTTACCGTCAGGCCGTATTGGGTTGAACATTCCTTGGCCGAGCTGTGGAAGGCAAGCCATGAAAGCCAGTCATGACCACGAGATGCTGACTCCCCGGACTGTCCGTAAGACGGATTCGGAGGAGTTGCTGGAATTTTCGGTCGGGTGTATCGCGAAG
>DAIAZB010000511.1 GCA_027443745.1 Thiomonas sp.
TGCCGAATGTGAAGCATTCCTGGAACGTCGCACCTAAGTCGCTCAGGCGGACTGAATGCCGTTCACGCATGACCAGCTGGAAGTGACGCCGACAACCTCTCCAACGATGTTATTTAACATAATGCCAATATGCTCCGAAAGAGCCCGGCCGAGACAGCCGGGTCGATCTTTTCGGGGAAATTGCCGTTACCTGGCCGCAGTGCGTGGCCTGGGTGCATGCCGTGGCGCCGCACATGGCGCGAACCGAGCGGAGCCTGGAACGGTACGTGGAGCTCTGGGACGTGGTGGCCAAGGTGCGGCGAGCGATCGCCGATGGAAGCCTTGAAGCCATCCTCACGCGCAGCCCCTATCGCCCCGATCTGGAGCGACAAGCCGGGGACGACAGCGGACGCAAACCCGCCGACGCCCCCTGACCACCCTCGATCCCAAGGAGATCAAGCATGGCTACCTACGAGTCTATCCAAGAAGCCCTAGAAGAAGTCCGCGACGCAGTGGCATTCGCCAGCTCACTTGTAGAGTCTTACGACGAACTGCACTACGCGCTCAGAGGCGGACCCAACGGCAACAGCAACCATTGGGTGTTCACGGTCCGGCAAACGACCGAGAACGTCGCCAGGGCCACGGAGCGGCTGGAAATGCTGCTGCTGCAGCACGCCTTGCCCATCCTCAAGGACATGGCCCAGGTGAACACCAAGGCCGTGCGGTAGGCGTTGCGACCGCTAACGCTTGCCGCCGCCCTGACGCTGCTGCTGTTCACGGCGCTGGCATTCAAGCTCGGCCACCCGCTTGCGGAGGTCGCTGGCGCGGTCGTCCAGGGCGGGCAGCTGCTCGGCCAGTAGCGCCAACACGACCTGCGTGCGGGACTGTCCCGTGGTTTCGGCGAAGCGATCCAGCAGCAGCAGCAGGCCGGGTGGCAGGTCAATCGTCAAGCGCGTGCGATCCGCCACCGGCGCCGCGGGCGCTCCATCCGAGGAAGTCTTCATGTTCATGGCGACAGTTTATCACCAATTGACGACATCTTGTCGCCATGGCGTCAAGATGTGGAAAAAGACCTGTTGTGGCGCGTGACTTGTTGTAAATGGACAAGCCCAGGGGCCGCCCCCCGCCTACGGCGGGTAGCGACCCCAGAAACCCGGGCACGGCACAAGCCGGTGGGACACACCCGGGCACGCCCCCACCTTGCCGGCGCGCTCCATGCGATGCACCCATGCGGCGAGCAGCACGCGGCCGCGCGGCCGAAGACAGCAGCACGGAATGCCATCGCAAGCGGGCAAGCAAGGGCATGGCGGGCCTCGAACTGCTCGGTTGAGGGGGAGATACCAGCCCCCTGCGATTACCCGGAATCGGCCTTGCAGTGCGCGACGGTCAGTATCCGTCTGCAACAAACGGTAAAAGCGCAGCCGAGATAATGGCATGGCGCATAATGAGAAAACCCCACGTCGAACGCCAAAGCAGCGTTTTACGAAACATTTATATGCGCGTGAAAATCCACTTTGCCAATATGCTCCGTAACTTTGCTCCGTAGTCCGACCACGCCGAGCGGGCGAAGCCCTTCCTGGACATTTCGGCGAGATCGCCGTCACTTGGCCGGAGTGCGTGGCTTGGGTGCACGCCGCGGCCACCCACATGGAAGACAGATTATTTCGTGTCTTGGGACGCCCGAAGCTGGTAGCTGGCAATCAGCTTCGCTGTGTCTTTATGGCCGCGCTGCCGGGCTAGATTCTGGGCGGTAAAGCCCATCTGGTTCTTCAAGCTGGGGTCGGCGCCACGCTCGAGCAGCAGCTTGGCGGTGGCCGAATGGCCGAAATATGCGGCCATCATCAGGGGTGTTGTGCCGTT
>DAIAZB010000512.1 GCA_027443745.1 Thiomonas sp.
CGAGCGCTCTATCCCACGGTGCTCGCTGGCGGCACGCAGGCCACGGTTTCGACGTTTCACGGCTGGTTTGCGCAGCTGTTGCGCGCCGCGCCTTTGCGCTTCGGCATTCCCCTGCATTTCGAGTTGATCGAGAACGACAAGCCGTGGGTGCAGCAAGCCTGGCGCATGCTGTTCGAGAAGCTGCAAGCCGAGCCGGAGCTGCGTGCCGACTACCGCGCCCTGGTGGCCCGAACCGGACGCAGCACGGCGGCTCAACTCATGGAACTGGTGGTGCAGCGACGCGGCGAATTCATGCTCGCCGCCCAGGCCGGCACCCTGGCCCGAGGGCTGGACGCGGTCGAGCCCGAAAGCTGGCCGGCCTGGCGCACACGCAACATGATCGAATTGCGGCTGTGGGCGCAAGCCTGGGGTGCTTGCGGTGGCGCGCATGCGCGCGAGGCACTGCTCCATTTGCAGGCTGCGCTCGACGCCAGTGACGCGCAAGCGGTCGGAGCTTTGTTGCGCAAAGTCATGCTCACGGCTCAGGGGGAGCCGCGCTCGGCACGCAATCTGGCGACTAAGGCGGTGCAGCTCGAAATGCTCAGGCTTGGCCTGCAAGCCGACCCCGTGGGCCGCTGGGACACGCTGGCGAGCGACTACCTGAGCGTGGTACAGGCGCACGACGCGCTCGACATCGAGACCATCCACGCCTGGGCCTTGCGCCTGGGGGCCGAATTGCTGGGCTGCTACGAACAGTTGAAGGCCGAGGGCGGCCTGCTCGACTTCAGCGACCTGGAGTTGCACGCCCGCACACTGCTGGCCGATGCCGATGTCTCGGCCTGGGTGCAGACCCGGCTCGATCGCCGCTACCGCCAGGTGCTGATCGACGAGTTCCAGGACACCAACCCGGTGCAGTGGCAGGCCCTGCAGGCATGGCTCTCGGCCTATGCCGGCGACGCGCAGCGCCCCTCGGTGTTCATCGTCGGCGACGACAAACAGTCGATCTACCGCTTCCGCCGCGCCGACCCGCAGGTGTTCGAGGCCGCGGCCAGCTTTCTGCGTCAGGGCTTCGGTTCTGTGCTGCTGTCGGCGCAACACACCCGCAGGCTGTCGCTCGCCGTGATGGATTGGGTCAATGCCGTGTTCGCCCAGGCCCCCGCCATGGCGTTCATCGCGCACACGACCGAGAGCCGGGTGCGGGGCCTGACCGCTTTGCTGCCTGCGCTCGCCACGGACGCCGACGTCGCGACGATGGCCGCCACGTCGGCGCGGATCGTGGAAACCACCCTGCGCGTGCGCGACACCCTGACCGAGCCCGACATGGATGCCGAGATCGGCAAGGTCGAACACGACGCCCAGCGTGTGGCCGCACTACTGCGCGAGCTGATGCAGCGTCCATGCGTGGAAGACGCCGATGGCTGCTTGCGACAGGCCAGACCAGGCGATGTGTTGCTGCTGCTGCGCAAGCGCAAGGACCGCATGGACCTGTACCTGCGCGCCTTGCTCGCAGCCGGCATTCCGGCCGCCGCGGGCGATAGCGAGGCCAGTCTGCTCGACACCATCGAAGCCCGGGATTTGCTGGCTTTGCTCGGCGTGCTGGTGTCGCCCGGCGCCAACCTGGATCTGGCGCAAGTGCTCAAGTCGCCCATCGGCGGACTGGCGGATGACGACTTGCTCACGCTGGCCCGCTGCGCCCGCGAAACCCGCCAAAGCTGGTGGCAGGCGGCGCAAACCCTGGCGGCACGCGATGCGACCCACCCTGCGCTGCGCCGCTTCATGACCCTGGCCGAGGGTTGGGTGGCGTTGCTGGACAAGCTGCCTCCGCATGACCTGCTCGACCGTATCGTCGCCGAGGGTCAATTGCACCAACGCTATGCCCAGTCCGTGCCGGAAACCATGCGGGCACAGAGCCTGGCACAGATCGATGCATTTGTGCATCTCGCGCTGGACATGGGCGGCGGCCGCTTTCTAACCCCCTACGCCTTCGTGCGTCAGCTCAAACGCGGCCTGGCCCGGGCGCCTTTGCCCGAACTGCACGCCGGGGAGAGCTTGCAGGCCCATGCCGAGCAGCCGCAGCTTCGCGAGGGCGTGGTCCGCTTGTCCACCATTCACGGCGCGAAAGGCTTGGAGGCGAATATCGTCATCCTGGCCGATGCCGATTCGCGACCTGCTGCCAGCGGCCCGTCGGTGCTGCTGGATTGGCCGGCTGGGCAGACCCACCCCTTGCATTTTTCCTTGCAGCTTGCGTCCAGGCGTCTGCATCCGGCCCAGCAGCAGTTGGCGCAGGCCGAGTCGGAAGCCGCCGAGCGCGAAGACTGGAACCTGCTGTACGTGGCCATGACCCGTGCCCGCCAGCAACTCTGGGTCACCAGCCTGCCGATGCGCGGCCAGGCCCCGTGGAGCCAGCGCCTGGCCGCACCGGCGAGTATGGCTTCTGCCAGCTTGGCCGATGCGTTGTCATCCCTGCAGCAGGGCGCAGTGGCGGACTCCATCGAGACGCGAGCCCCGGCCGCATTGCCGGCGACACCCATCGAGATCCCCTGGTTGTGGCGTACGCAG
>DAIAZB010000513.1 GCA_027443745.1 Thiomonas sp.
CAGTCGTATCCGCTGGCACCCATGACTGCATCGACTCCGGCACCGCCTGCGGTGGCTCCCGTTGCACCGCCCGCCGTGGCGACAACGCCGGGCGCAATGCCTGGCGCATCGCCTGCAGGCACGGTCGCGGCGCCCGCCGCCACGGCCTCGGCCAGTGCGATTGCCGGGGCCGTGGCCCCCAAGGCCGTGGCCGACAATGGCGGGCTGCAATGGTCGTGGCCGGCGTCTGGGAAAATCATTCAGGGCTACAACGGCGGCACCAGCAAGGGCATCGACATTGCCGGCAGGCAGGGCGAGCCCATTTTCGCGGCAGCCAAGGGCAAGGTGGTTTATGCCGGCAATGAGTTGCGCGGTTTTGGCAATCTGGTCATCGTCAAGCACAACGCCGACTACATCTCGGTCTACGCGCACAACGAAAAGCTGCTGGTGAAGGATGGCCAGGACATTCATCGCGGGCAGCCAGTCGCCCTCATGGGGTCGACAGACGCCCCGCGCGTGGAACTGCATTTCGAGGTGCGCCTGCGGGGCAAGCCCATCGACCCCATGCAAGTTCTGCCGCCGCATTGAGCGCGCCCACCCAAGCTGCCCGAACCCAGCTCGAGCCATCCCATGCCGCGCGCGCCCAAAACATCCTCGACGCCGCGCCCTGCTGCCCCTGAGACTGCTGGGGACGCCCAGGAGCCCCAGGGCTCGGAGCGAGACGAACAAGCGGCGCGGGAGCTTGGCCGCGTGGCCGGCGATGGCATGGACGCCGCCAGCCAGAGTGTGCTGCAGGCCTACCTCAACCAGATTCGCGTCAAGCCGCTGCTCACGCCGCAGCAGGAATTCGACACCGCCACACGCGCTCGCCAGGGTGATTTCGCGGCGCGGCAAGCCATGGTCGAGCACAATCTGCGCCTGGTGGTGAGCATTGCAAAGGCCTATGCCGGCCGCGGCGTGGCTTTGGCCGACCTCATCGAGGAAGGCAATCTGGGCTTGATGCACGCCATCGAGAAATTCGAGCCCGAGCGCGGCTTTCGTTTCTCCACCTATGCGAGTTGGTGGATACGCCAAAACGTCGAGCGCGCCATCATGCAGCAGGCGCGCACCATCCGCCTGCCGGTGCATGTCATACGCGAGCTCAACCAGATGCTGCGCGCGCGGCGCCACCTGGAGGAATCCAGCTCCAACGGCGTGGCCTCGATCGAAGACATTGCCAGCCTCACCGGCCGCACGGCCGACGAAGTGGTCGATCTGCTGACCCTGGGCGAGCCGCCCGCCTCGCTGGACCTGATGCACGAAACCAGCGCCGGCGACAGCTACCAGGACCAGTTCGCCGACCAGCAGGCGCCGGGACCGGACGACACCGCGCAGGCGCACGAGGTGACGCATCTGCTCGACGCCTGGCTGCAGACGTTGGCCGAGCGCGAGCGCGAGGTGATCGAAGCGCGCTTCGGGCTCTACGGCCGCGACACCGAAACCCTCGAAACCCTGGCGCAGCGCCTCGACCTCACCCGCGAGCGTGTGCGCCAGATCCAGCAGGAAGCACTGCTCAAGCTCAAGCGCCGCCTGTCCAAGGGCGGGGTCGACAAATCCTCGGTGCTCTGAGCCGGCATCAACGAACCCGCCATGGCCGCACCCGTCGTCGTCTTCGACATCGAAACCATTCCCGACGCGCCAGCCATCCGCGCCGCGGGCCTGGCCGACCCGGGCCTGGACGACACCACCACCATCGCCCAGGCGCAAGAGCGGCGCAAGGCGCAAACCGGCAGCGACTTCCTGCCCGTGATCTGCCAGCGCGTGCTGGTCATTTCCTGCATCTTCCGCAACGTCCAGGGACTGAAGGTGCATTCCTTCATCGACCATGGCGGCCAGGAAGGCGCGGCGGTACAGGGATTTTTCCGCATCGTCGACAAACACGAACCGCAACTGGTCTCCTGGAATGGCGGCGGCTTCGATCTGCCCGTGCTGCATTACCGTGGCCTGGTGCACGGCGTGCAGGCGCCCAAATACTGGGACATGGGCGAAGACGACCGCGAGTTCAAATGGAACAACTACATCTCGCGCTACCACAGCCGGCATCTCGACCTGATGGACCTGCTGGCCCTTTACCAGCCGCGCGCCAACGCCGGCATGGACACCCTGGCCCAGCTTTGCGGCCTGCCCGGCAAGCTGGGCATGGACGGCAGCCAGGTCTACGCCGCCTGGCAGCAGGGTAAATTGGAAGCCGTGCGGCGCTATTGCGAAACCGACGTGCTCAACACGTATTTGCTGTATTGCCGCTTCCAGCTCATGCGCGGTGGTTTGAGCCCCGCAGAGCACCTGGATGAAGTCGCGCTGGTGCGCAACACGCTGGCCGACTGGGCACTGAACGAGCCGCATTGGGCCGAATACCTGCAGGCATGGCGCCTGCCCGATCCGCCAACATCCTGAAAGCCGTCGCCCCCGCATGCCTTGGCATTTCGGGTGGTGCAGAGCCCGGGCTTGCCATGAAACCCACCACGATCTCCGACGAATGGCTGACCATCGAGGCGCTTGACCTCGATGCCCGTGGCATCGCCCACCGCGCCGATGGCAAGGTGGTGTTTGCCGCCGGCGCCCTGCCCGACGAAGTGGTGCGCGTGCGTGTCACCCGCAGCAAGGCCAAGTGGGAGCAGGGCGACGCCGTGGAGTGGCAGCGCACCGCCTCCACCCGCGTCGAGCCGCGCTGCCCGCATTTCGGCGTCTGCGGCGGCTGCAGCATGCAGCACATCGACCCGCAGGCCCAACTCGCCTTCAAGCAACGCACTCTGGAGGACGACCTCTGGCACATCGCCCAGGTACGGCCGCAGACCATGCTGCGGCCCCTGGCCGGTCCGAACTGGGGCTATCGCCACCGCGCGCGCCTCACCGTGCGCCTGGTGCACAAGAAAGGCGGCGTCCTGGTCGGGTTTCACGAGCGCGGTTCCAGCTATGTGGCCGACATGCAGACCTGCGTCATCTTGCCGCCGCATGTGTCCGCCCTGCTCCTGCCCTTGCGCCAGCTCATCGCCGGCCTGTCTTGCCCCGACCGGCTGCCGCAAATCGAGCTCGCCGAGGGCGACGCACAAACCGTTCTGGTGCTGCGCAACCTGCAGGAACTCAGGCCCACCGATCGGCAGGCTTTGGCCCGGTTCGGAGCGAAGCATGGCGTGCAGTGGTGGTTGCAACCCGGCGGCCCGCACACCGCGGCGCCGCTGGAGCC
>DAIAZB010000514.1 GCA_027443745.1 Thiomonas sp.
GAGCACGTCCTTGGACAGGTCGACGCCGGACTCTTTCTTGAACTCGGCGACGATGTAATCCATGATGCGCTGGTCGAAGTCCTCGCCGCCCAGGAAGGTGTCGCCGTTGGTCGACAGCACTTCGAATTGCTTCTCGCCGTCCACATCGGCAATTTCGATGATGGAGATGTCGAAGGTGCCTCCGCCCAGGTCATACACCGCAATCTTGCGGTCGCCTTTACCGACCTTGTCCAGACCAAAAGCCAGCGCCGCGGCGGTCGGCTCGTTGATGATGCGCTTCACATCCAACCCGGCAATACGCCCGGCGTCCTTGGTGGCTTGGCGCTGGCTGTCGTTGAAGTAAGCCGGCACGGTGATCACGGCTTCGGTCACTTCTTCACCGAGGTAGTCCTCGGCGGTTTTTTTCATCTTGCGCAGGACTTCGGCCGAGATCTGCGGCGGCGCCAGTTTTTTGCTGCGCACGTCGACCCAGGCATCGCCGTTGTCGGCACGCACGATGCTATAGGGCATCATGCCGATGTCCTTTTGCACTTCCTTTTCCTCGAACTTGCGACCGATCAGGCGCTTGACCGCGTACAGCGTGTTGCGCGGATTGGTCACCGCCTGGCGCTTGGCCGGAGCGCCGACCAGGATTTCACCGTCTTCCATGTAGGCGACGATCGACGGTGTGGTGCGCGCGCCTTCGCTGTTTTCAATGACCTTGGGTGCGCCACCTTCCATCACTGCGACGCAGGAATTGGTGGTGCCAAGGTCGATGCCGATGATTTTTGCCATGTCGAACTCCGTGTTTGTCGTGGGTATCTTGCCGGCCGTGACGGCTCGTGGTGATGATGGGCTGCCGCCCGGCACTCATATGCATCAAATGCTGTCGATTGCCCGTGATTCAAGCGCCTGGCTGGCCATTCGCGTCTGCCGCGGGACTTGCTGCCGCGGCGACCGTCACCATTGCCGGCCGCAAGGTACGTTCGGCCAGGGAGTAACCTTTTTGCAGCACGCTCACCACGGTGTTGGCGGCCTGCTGCGCCGGCACCGAGGCAATGGCCTGATGCCGGCTCGGGTCGAAGCGCTCGCCCGCGGCTGGAGCCACCTCCTGAATGCGGCTGCGTTCGAAAGCACCGCGCAATTGGCTGAGGGTCAGTTCCACACCCTTCTTCAGCGCCTCGATGCTGCCGCTGGGGTCGGCCAGCGCGGCCTCCAAGCTGTCCTTCACGGGCAACAGCTCCTGCGCCATGGCTTCTACGGCGAACTTGCGCGCTTTGGCGGTTTCCTCTTCGGCACGCCGCCTTGTGTTTTCCGCCTCGGCCTTGGCGCGCAGGAACTGATCTTTGAGTGTGTCGAGTTCGTCCTGGGCGATTTTCAGGGCGAGCTCAAGCGCATCAGGCGCTTCATCCTGCGGCACGTCTGCGGATTGCAGATCGGCGGGCTGGGGTGCGATGGGCTGTTCGGCTGACGGCATGGACATGGGGGAGATGGGTTGGGCTTGAAGCGAAAAATGCAAATATTGTCGGCATGTGGGGGCGAGCCGGCGCAATTCAAGGCAGGGACGTCGGATTTTCCGGCCGTGGCGCCGCGGAATGGGTCTGTCCGGGGCTGTAAAACACCACGCTGTCGCGGAAGTTCAGGCGCATGAGGCCGAAGGCGAGCCCGGAGCGCAAGAAGCTGGGCAGACGGCTGCGTGCCACCCACACCGCCACCGCCTGCCCCTGGGCGCGTGCCTGCACCAGCGCCTGCGGGCCCACGCAGATCGAAGCTTGCGGTGCATGGCGGCAGCCGAACCACAGATCCGCGCTGGTGCTGTCGATCACCCGCAGTGGACGCCAGCCATACAGCAGCAACGAGGCATCATGGTCCTCGAAGGTTTGCCAGGAGAACATCGCCGCGCCCCCCGGCAGCGCCGCGTGCAGAGTCGCGGCCACCTGCTTTTGCGAGGTGTCGGCCGTCTTGGCGATGTCCAACTCGGTGGCAAAGCCCACCATCACCACCCCGCTCAGGCCCAAGGCCAGCAGCCCGGCCTGCAGACGCCTGCCTGCCAGGAGTGCCCCCGCCAGCAGCCCCAGCAACGCCACCCCGCCGATGAGCGCCGGCAGCAGCGCGAATTGCGCCTGCGGCAAGCCGATCTGTCGCCAATAGGCCTGCACCGCAGGCATCAGGCTGACCCCACCCAGCACCGCGGCAAACACCCCAAACAGCGCCGCCCCTCCGCCCAGCCAGGGCAGCAGGCGAGGCAGCACCCCCTGGTCTGCGGCCAACTGCAGCTTGATCCCCAGCCACCAGGCCACCAGCGGCACCACTGGCAGCAGGTAATACGCCCCCTTGTTGCCCGCCATG
>DAIAZB010000515.1 GCA_027443745.1 Thiomonas sp.
CGCACGATCGGCATTCGCGACGCCGAGATCGAGCGCATCATGCATCTGGCGGGACGTTGCAAGCTGGTTTAGGGCCTGTTCACGCTCGTTCTACACCAGCACTGGGGACTTGGACGGATGCGGAATTTTGCGCACACGCGATCCGTGGATCGGCGTTTGCCATCCGCGGGTTTCCCGACCCGTGCAAGGACGGTGGCGCAATGGCGCACTTTCCAACTGACCTCATCGGCAACCAGGCGCGTGGCGACATCGCCCGCGTGCCGGAATTGCCGGGCGAGGCCATGGTGTCGATCCGTTCCTCGCGCTGTGCCAGCTTGTCGGCCGGGCTTGCTCCATCACCCTGGGTGATGGGCCCGCCCGTCGCGCATGGCCGCCATCCCCGGGCAGCCACCCCTGGCCCGCATACCCCCGCAATGCGATGCAGCATCGGATCGATCCCTGTGGCCACGTCGGCGCCGCTGCAGATGGCGCCGCTGCCGCCGAACACGCGGTTGCTCAGCGCATGACACGCGCGAGCGCCTGGTCAACGCCGCATACCGTGGCGAACCGGTCCTGCAGCACGGTGGCCGTGCGTTGCACGATGGCGTCGGCGGGCAGGGTGCTGCCGTCGGCTTGCTGCATGTCGAAGGTGAGCGTGGCGGCGGCGACGAAGTCCACCTCCCAGCCCAGGTCGGAGGCATGGCGCGTGGTGGTTTCGCAGCATTGTTCGGTGCGAATGCCGCTGACGATCAGCTTGCGCACTCCGTGCCGCGTCAGCCAGACATCGAGCCCCGTACCGACCAGGGCGCTGTGCCGGGTCTTGACGAATTCGGCCGCTGGCTCGAACACGGCCAACCCCTCCAGCGGCCGCACGAGGCCTGAGCTTCGGGCGAAGGGATTGCCGGCATGCTCCGGGCCATCGCTGTGCAGCACGCGCACGATGGGAATGCCTTCGGCCACGCATCCCTGAATGAGGGCGTTCTGCGCAGCAAGGTAAGGCGCGGCGCGCTCGGCCGCGAAATAGGTGCGATGCCGGAACGACTCCTGCGCATCGATCACCAGCAGACCGGTGTTCATCGCGAAATTCCTTGGAGGTTGGAAACTGCATTGTTCACCGAGGCGGCGATCTCTGCGCGCCGTTGTGGGACCAGAATCGATCCAATCAGGACATGCTTCGAGGTTTTGATGGCCGCTCCGCCCATGGCCTATGAAGCCGCCCGTTCGGCGCCGGCCCAAGGCAAAAAAACTGATGTCCGAATCCGGCCAGTCCTTTTCTCGTGATGGCTCTAGAGTATGGGCATGAACCCGGATCCGGACATCTGCTACGAAGCCCTGCTGGCGCGCGACCGACGCTTCGATGGCTGGTTTTTTGTCGGCGTCTCCTCGACCGGCATTTACTGCCGCTCGGTCTGTGCCGTGCGCAGCCCGAAGCGCCGGAACTGCCATTTCTTTGGCAATGCCGCGGCGGCGGAAAAAGCCGGTTTCCGGCCCTGCCTGCGCTGCCGGCCGGAACTGGCGCCCGGCCATGGGGTGCTCGATGTGTCGAGCCGCCTGGCGCAGGCTGCGGCGCTGCGCATCGACGAGGGATTTTTGAATCACGCCACCATGGCGCAACTGGCGGCGCGCATCGGCGTGAGCGAGCGGCACCTGCGGCGCATCTTTCTGGCGGAGTTCGGCGTCTGCCCGGTCGATTTTGCCCAGACCCAGCGCCTGCTGCTGGCCAAGCGCTTGCTGACCGAGACGCC
>DAIAZB010000516.1 GCA_027443745.1 Thiomonas sp.
TCTCCGTGCACGACGTCGTGATCACGCAGTCCCAAGGAACCATACACCAGCAAGCGGATGAACACCTGTCCTCGTCCGATATCGCCATTGTCCGCGCACGTCGAATGCTGGATGAGGCTGCGCAAGCCGTTGCCGCTGAGCAGGATCCGCGTGGGGTCATTCGAGACCCCGAACAGAACCATTTTCACGACATGGTTGTGATCACGGCGGAAGTTGACAACGAGGAATCCGAAACCGCCTTCTGCGAGCGGCAGACTCAGCGTACGGACCTGTACCAGCGGTCCTGAGGGATTCAACCAGGGCGGATGGGTTGGTCCGTCGCGAATTGCCGGGGCCATATCGTCCGGCAGAAACTGATGGGAGAGCGCGCCTTCGACCCCAGGTGGGAGGCGAGGCCGCGCATCGACGTTGTGAACGATATTTCAACTGACCGGATCCCCGTGCGCGTTGCGCGGGTCGAGGCAATCGCAACGAACATTTGTCGCTTTGATCTGCGACGAATCGACGGCGGGCCCCTGCCCAGATGGCGCGCGGGTGCGCATATCGACGTACATATTGGGCCGGGATTGGTTCGCCAGTACTCCCTTTGCGGTGATACGAATAGCCCGGAGTGCTATTCGATCGCCGTCAAGCGGGAAGAACCATCAAGAGGTGGTTCGGCCGCATTGCACGCGAACATCCGCGCAGGGGCCGATCTGGAGATTTCAGCGCCCCGAAATCTCTTCCCGCTTGAAGTGGGCGAGGGGGAGCGCGTTCTCCTGGTCGCAGCCGGGATCGGTATCACACCCATCATCACGATGGCTCGGGAACTGGCGCGATCGCGGCGGCGCTTTGCACTCCTCTATTTCGTTCGAGACAGGGACGCCTGCGCGTTTCGCGAGGAGGTCTCGACTTCGCCACTCCGCGAAGCTACGGAAGTCTTTCATGAAAACACGCAGGAGCGCGTGAGGGCAATATTGGGAGCTCGCCTGAACGGCTCCGTGGTCTATGACCGGATCTACACCTGCGGACCAGGGGGCTTCATGTCCTGTGTACGACAGGTGGCCGCGGAGAGCGGGATCCAGGAAGACTTCGTCCGCTCGGAATCCTTCAGCGCAATCGGGCGCAAGGATGAGGCTGCGTCCAAAGGCTTCTGCCTGGGACTCGCACGAACGGGGGTGGAGCTCTACGTGCCGGAAGGCTCGTCAGCAGTGGACGTTGTGCGAGCGGCGGGCATTGCGATCGAAACCTCGTGCGAGCAGGGGATATGTGGAGCTTGTATCGCGAAGGTTCTCGATGGTATTCCAGATCACCGTGATTCCTTTCTCACGGAAGCAGAGAAGAGGCGGAACGACTGCATGGCACTGTGTGTGTCGCGAGCCCGCTCGGAGAAATTGGTGGTGGACCTATAGAAATACCCCCGGATCCCCGGGGTATAACAGGAGGAGACCTATGTTGAACAAGACCTTTCCCAAAGGCTGGCGCAAGCCGCTCATGGCGGCAGCCTGCGTTGCCTGTTCGTGCCAGGCCGCCCACGCGGTCGATGGCATTTCATTGGCCGGAACGGGCGTCAAGGCCGCCGGGATGGGCGGCGTGTCGATCGCCTTTCCGCAGGATGCAACCGCGGCCGCGGATAACCCTGCAGGCATGGCGCTCGTTGGGAATAGAGTGGACTTCGGCGTGCAGGTCCTCGAGCCGTTGACCGACTTTCAATACGGCAGCCCTTCCAACTCGCTGCATACCGGGCGGATTTATGCGATCCCCGACGGCGGTGTGAACTGGCAGATCGATCCCAAGGTGACCTTCGGCGTTTCCATATTCGGGGTCGGTGTCGGAACGAACTATGGTCGCGCAGCGCTTCCCGTCGCGGGAGCTGGGCAGGCGAAATCGAGCCTGCAAACGGTGATAACGGCACCGACCGTTACCTATGAGTTCGCGCGCGGCAATTACGTCGGCCTCAGTCTCGCCGCGGCGATGGAGCGATTTTCAGCGAATGGCGTGATCGTACCCGATGCAGGTGGTGGATTGATGGCACTTCCAAGCCATGGCGTGTCGACGGCCTTCGGCTACGGTTTGCGCCTGGGCTACATCGGGCGCATCACCCCGAAGCTTACCCTGGGCGCCAGCTTTGCCAGCATGATTCGCATGGGAAAGCTGAGCGGCTATTCGAACGATCTGCTCGCCCCGGGGGGCGGGCGGATCGACATTGGGGAGCAGTACGGGGCGGGCCTTGCCTACAGAGTGACGCCGTCGCTGACCTTGGCGGCGGACTTGTTGCACATGGAGTTCTCGAACACGATTATCGGGTCGGCCGATGCCTTCGGGTGGAAAAACCAGAACTTCTTTCGGGGCGGCCTGTCGTGGCGCGAGAGTGAAAGATTGACGCTGCGCGCGGGATTCTCGGTTGGCAATCACCCCATCGACTCGGCGGTCGTGGCGCGCAATTTGTTGTCGCCCATGCCTGTTTCCAGTTCCATTTCCTGCGGGGCTACTTACGAGTTGGGCAACGGAAATGAGATCAGCGGAGACTTCGACTATGGGTTCCCGGTAACTGTTTCGGGCAGTGGGGCGAGTGCCGGGTTCGTGGACCGGACGAAGACCGAAGTGATTGGCGTAAGCCTGGGCCATCGTTTCTGATGCGGCTTGCCAATGGGCTGGATGCAGGCCGGGGGGATGTGATGTGACCCTGAAGCAGCTTGTCTATTTTGTCCGCATCGCGGAAGCGGGGAGCATCAACCAGGCGGCCAGGCGCCTGGGCGTCGCGCAATCGGCCGTGACCCGGCAATTGCAGATCCTGGAGGTGGGGCTCGGGTCGGCGTTGTTTGCCAGGGGAAAGAGCGGCGTGCAGTTGACCGAACAGGGCGTGGCATTCCTGCCTTATGCGCGAGAAGTATCGCTGTTGCTGGAGGCGGCGGTGCGGGAAGTTTCCAGGGCTCGTCCGAGCGATTTCTAGCCGAGCCGCGCTTCGGAGGTCCGGGTGCGAGAAGAGTGCGTGGTCGTGGCCGCTTTACGGTCTGCAGGATCCGGGGCTTCAAGGGCGAAGGCCGCGCAAATGAGTGTGGACAAACCCTTCCTGCGCAAGCGCAGGAAGGACAATCTCAGATGGGAGACAGCATGGCGAGTTCTGCACAGCCTGCATTCGATGCCGGCATTGAATTGGGTTCCCGCGTCCTGTCGAGTTTCCATATCGACGGGCGGTGGGTGCGGCCGCATGGCGAACAATCGGTGGAGCTCATTTCGCCGTCGACCGGGCGGCGGATCGCCGATGTTCGCCTTGGTAGCACGATGGACGTGGATCGCGCCGTTCATGCGGCGAGGCGGGCGTTTGACACCGGGCCCTGGCCGCGTTGGTCGGGGACCGAGCGCGCTGAGGTGCTTTCGCGCATGTCTGCGGCGATCGCGTCGCGTATGCCGCTGCTTTCGCGTCTGTGGACCTGGGAGGTCGGGGCACCGGTCCGGTTTGCGGATCTGTTCGTGCCGACGTTGACGGTCATGCTGGACTACTACGCGGGCCTGGCCTCGACGATGGCCTTCGAGGAGTTCCGGGCGACTCGCGGCGGGCATGCTCGCGTCGTGCGGCAGCCGGCAGGGGTCGCCGCGCTGATCGCACCGTGGAATGCGCAGAGTCCCATCCTGGGCTACAAGCTTGGAGCCGCGCTGGCTGCGGGTTGCACCGTGATCATCAAGGCGCCGCCAGAGACGCCCTTCGATGCGCTCGTGATCGCCGAATGTGCGCAGGAGGCCGGCTTGCCCCCGGGAGTGCTGAACGTGGTCGTTGGAGACGCCGCGGCGGGGGCGCATCTCGTGTCGAGCGCTGGCGTCGACAAGGTCAGCTTCACCGGTAGCACGGCGACCGGCAAGCTGATCGCCAAGGCCTGTGCGGATCGCATGGCGCGCACGACCCTTGAACTTGGCGGAAAGTCTGCGGCGATCGTGCTCGACGATGCGGAGCTCGATGCCACGCTCGCCGCATTGGTGCCCTTCACGATGCCCTTCTCGGGCCAGATCTGCTTCGCGCAAACCCGAATCCTGGTCCCGCGGCGCCTCGAACGGGACTTCGTCGAGGCCTACACGGCAATCATCGGCGGATTGCGCTGCGGGGATCCGTGGGATGGGGATACGCAGATCGGTCCCGTCGCGAGTCGGCGACAGCGGGATCGGGTGTTGAAGTACATCGAAATGGGGCGAAGCGAGGGAGCGCGCCAGACGACCGGTGGTGGCATGGCGCCGGAGTACGGCGAAGGGTTCCATGTACAACCCACCGTGTTCGCAGGCGTGACCCCCGATATGACGATTGCCCGTGACGAGATCTTCGGTCCGGTCGCTGCGATCATGGCTTACGACGATCTTGACCACGCGGTCGGCATGGCCAACGATTCGGACTTTGGATTGAGCGGAAGCATCTTCACGCGCGACCCTGAGCGCGGCTACGCGGTGGCGCGCCGAATCAGGAGCGGCAACGTCTGCGTAAACGGGTTGGAGGTCGCGCCGAACGTGCCCTTCGGCGGCTTCAAGCAATCCGGCATGGGCAGGGAAGGCGGCCCTGAAGGGCTGGGTGCGTTCCTTGAGGAGCAGGCCATCTATCTTCCGACGCCCTCGGGCTCGCCGAGCTGAGCGGAGTGATGCCATGGACTACGACTACATCGTGATCGGCGCGGGAAGTGCGGGGTGCGTGACGGCCAATCGCCTGGTGCGTGATTTTCGAGCGAGGGTCTTGCTGCTCGAGGCTGGGCCCCCAGCGCGCGGGTCTCTCGTTCGCATGCCGGCCGGCACGTTCAAGATGCTCTTCGATGGCAGCCCCTATGTGAAGCGCTATACGTCGGACGAACAGCCCTCGCTGGGGAACCGCAAGGTTTCGATCCCCCAAGGCAACGTCGTGGGGGGCGGTAGTTCTGTCAATGCGATGGCGTACACGCGAGGCTCGCATGCCGACTATGCGCGCTGGGTCGCGGCGACCGGCGATGAAGGCTGGTCGTGGTCAGGCCTGCTACCGTACTTCCGCAGGCAGGAGGCGAACCAGAGATTCGACAACGAGGCCCACGGTGCTGAAGGCCCGCTCAAGGTCTCGGATGCGCGGTACACGGTCGACGTGGCCGATCGCTTCGTCCGCGCGATGCAGCGGCAGGGGGTGCCGTTCGTGTCCGACTTCAACGCGGGCGTGTTGCAGGGGGTCGGATATATGCAGACCACGACCGAACGAGGTGAACGCTGCAGCGCCGCCGATGCGTTTCTCGAACCGATCAAGTCCGATCCCCGTCTGACGCTCATCTCCGGGGCGAGGGTCCATCGCGTTGTCCTGGAAGGGACGCGCGCTGTGGGCGTTGAATATGTCATGGCAAACGGCACGAGGCTTCGCGCTCGGGCAAACGCCGAAGTGCTCTTGTGTGGCGGCGCGTTCGGGACTCCGAAACTTCTGATGTTGTCGGGAATCGGTCCAGCCGGGCATCTGCGAGAGTGCGGGCTTGACGTGCGCGCTGACCTGCCAGGGGTGGGGGCAAACCTTCAGGACCACAATATTGCCGTCGTCTCCATGACCACGCACGGACAGCACGGCTACTTCGGCGAGGACCGAGGCCTGCGCGCGGTAAAAAACGCAATACGGTACTTGGCCTTCCGCAGTGGACCAATTGCGTCAAACGGAGCCGAGACCATGGCGTTCGTGAATCTGCAGAACCCGGAAGCAGAGCCGGACCTGCAGCTGTATTGTGTCGGCGTGATGTGGCCCGACCCGCAAGCGCCACGGCCGACCTATGGCATGACGCTGATGGCGAACCTGGTGCGGCCTCTGTCGCGCGGAACGGTGCGGCTGCGCTCGGCCAACCCGGATGACGATGCCCGGGTCAGCCCCAACTGGCTTCAGCACGAGGCAGACACGAAGCGCTTGGTCGAGGCGCTGAGATTCTTCAGGACCGTAGTGTCCGCGGAGCCCTTCGCGTCGATCGTCAAGGAGGAAATCAGCCCGGGGCCTGCCCTCGAGACGGATGAGGCTCTCGGCAACTACGTTCGACGGACGACCGAGTCGAACTATCACCCGGTCGGGACATGTCGGATGGGACGCGAGGACGACCCCATGTCGGTGTTGGCGCCGGATCTCAAGGTCAAGGGTATCGATGGTCTCCGTGTGTTCGATGCGTCCATGATGCCGGAGATCATTAGCTCGAACACGAATGCCACGGTCATGGCCGTGGCCGATCGGGGCGTGGACCTCATGATGGGCGTAGCACCGCCACCGTAGCCCTCCGAATTGCCGGCACGACCGGGCCGCCGTGAGCCGCGTTCTACCCCACTGGGGGTCGTCGCTGCCGCGCCGCTTTCAGCGGCAGCACGGCCTCCCAGCCCGCTCGCCGCGCCAAGTCGTGGTGAGAGAGTGCACTAGGGCCGGCTTCCGGGGACCCGCCAACCATTCGATGCCCAGGCGGGCGCGGATGTACCAGGGCTACGTCACGGGCTGGCCCTATGACGACGTCGGCTGGAAGTGGAGCGAGGAGTGGAAGTGGGATGACAAGTGGTTCGATGCTTTCGTGAGCGAGC
>DAIAZB010000517.1 GCA_027443745.1 Thiomonas sp.
ATCGGCGGCGTGCTGCTGGCGCTGCGCATGAAGGGCGAGAGCGCCGAGGAACTCGAAGGCTTCACCCGGGCCGTGCGCGCCTCGCTTCCGGCCATCACACCGGGGCGGCCGGTGGTGGTGGTGCCCAGCGTGAACGGCGCGCGGCGCCTGCCCAACCAGGTTCCGCTGCTGGCCCTGTTGCTGCGCCAGCACGGCATCGCGGTGCTGGTGCTCGGCACCGAGCAGAACGACGGCCGGTTGCACACGGCACGCATCTGGAGCGCGCTGGGCCTGCATCTCGCGGGAACCAGCATCCAGGCACAAGCGTTGCTGAATGCAGGCGAGGCGGTCTATCTCGACCTCGGCTGCATCAGTCCGCAACTGGCCGCGCTGCTGCAATGGCGCAGCGTGCTGGGCGTGCGCAACGCCGGCCACAGCGTGGTGAAGTTGCTGGCTCCCGTCGCCGGTCCGAGCCTGCTGCTCGCCAGCTACACCCACCCGGAATACGCCGTGCTGATGCGCGACGTGCTGCAGCGCCTGGGCCAGCCCGCGCTGCTGATGCGCGGCTGCGAAGGCGAGGCGGTGGCCCACCCGCACCGTGCGGGTGAACTGCTCTACATCGACGCCGCCGGCGGGCTGCGCATGGAGCCGGCCACGGAGGCAACGCCAGCCGAAACCGCCCTGCCGCTCTGCGGTACCGACCTGGCCGCCACCCTGGGCTGGATTGCCGATGTGCGCGCCGGCCGCAAGCCGGTGCCGAGACCTCTGGCGCGCCAGGCCGAGAGCATTGCCGCGGCCCTGCAGCCGGCACGGGCTGGCGGCTCGGCAGGCATGGGCGCTTGCGGCGCCTCCGCCGGTGACGGCAGGGACGACCCGGAAACCCACCCCGCGCCCATCCGGGGCATCAGCAGCTCGCCTGCCGGGACCGGGTCATCGCCTGCCGCCGGTCAAGCCGATGATGCCGGTCGCGCCGGTCCGGCCGCGCCCCTCCTGCAAGCCTGAATCCTGGAGCCGCACCTTGCACGACATGCCCACCACAACAGACTTCGCAGCTGCGGGTTCAACCCGCGACACCGCACCCCGGGTTCACCTCGTCGGCGCCGGCCCCGGCGACCCGGAACTGCTCACCCTCAAGGCGGTGCGCGTGCTGCAGCAAGCCAGCGTTGCGCTGGTGGACGATCTGGTCCACGACGGTTGCTTGCGGCATCTGCCCGCCTCCTGCCGCGTCGTGCATGTGGGCAAACGGGGCGGCTGCGCCAGCACGCCGCAGGTCTTCATCGAGCGCCTGATGGTGGCCGAAGCGTGGCGCGGCGAGCGCGTCGTTCGCCTCAAGGGCGGCGACCCGCTGCTGTTCGGTCGCGCCGGCGAAGAAATCGCCGCGCTGCGCGCCGCCGGCATCGCCGTGGAGGTGGTGCCCGGCATCACCGCCGGCGTTGCCGCCGCGGCGGCGTCCGCGGTCTCGCTCACGCACCGCGACCACGCCTGCGGCGTGGCCTTCGTCACCGGTCATCCCGCAGCCGGCAACGGCGTGGACTGGGTCGCGTTGGCGCGTAGCGGATTGACCCTGGTGATTTACATGGGCGTGTCCACCGCCGCAGCCATCCAGCAGGCATTGCTCGACGGCGGCCTGCCGGCGTCGACACCGGCTCTGCTGGTGCAGTCCGCCAGCAATCCGGACGCGCGGCGGCTGCGCACCCGCCTGGGCACCCTGGCCACAAGCCTCGCCGCCAGCGGCCTGGCCAGCCCCTGCGTGATGATCATCGGCAACGTCGCCGAGGGGCTGATGCAGGTCGATGCACAACCGCGAAGTCACGCGGCGGCTGGGCAACAGCCTGGAAACCGGGCCCGGTCCGAGCCGCCGCGCGGCCGGCTGCCAGAGCCGCTGGACGAACCATTGCATGCATCACTGGACGAGCCGCAACGCCAAACGCGCCGCGCGAGCCGGGTCGCTTGATCGGCCCACAATCCACAATGCAGTCGGCCGCAACCGCAGCGTTGGAACATCCACTCGAGCCTTCGACGGCTGCCCCGGCCGCAGCCTTCCTGCGCCTTGGCATGGAACGGCTGGACTCGGCCGAAAAGCTGCTGTTCCGCGAAGTCACGCGGCGGCTGGGCAACAGCCTGGAGCCGATGCTGGTGCTGCGCGAAATGCTGCACCTCATGTCCGAGCTGCTGGGCCTGAACCGTGGCCGCGTGCTGCTGCCCGAAGCCGATGGCACGCTGGCCATTGCCTGCGCCTACGGCCTACGCACGGAAGAAATTGCACGCGGACGCTACGCCCCGGGCGAGGGTATCAGCGGCCGGGTGATGCTGCGCGGCGAAATCGCCATCGTGCAGGACATCGACACCGAGCCGCTGTACCTGGCGCGCGCCGTACCGCGCGAGCGCCTGCCGCAGGAAACCGTGTCCTACATCGCCCTGCCCATTCCCGGCGAAGTCCGGCCTGCGGGTGTGCTGGCGGTACACCGGCTGCGCCGGCGCCAGCGCTCGCTGGCCGAAGACCTGGCGGTGCTCGACTCCATCGCCACCCTCATCGGCCAGGTGTTGCGGCTCAACCGCCTGGTGGCCGAGCGCACCGCGCGGCTGGAGGCCGAGAACACCGAACTCAAGCTGGCGCTGCAGAGCCGCGCGACGAATGTGGCGTCCTACGGCATCGTCGGCCAGGCGCCCAGCCTGCTGCGCGCGGTGCGCAAGCTGGAGCAGGCCGCCGCAACCGACGCCACGGTGCTGCTGCTGGGCGAGTCGGGCACTGGCAAGGAGCTGTTCGCCCGCGCCATCCACCAGCAGAGCGCGCGCCGCGACGCGCCGTTCGTGCGCGTAAACTGCGCCGCCATTCCCGATACCTTGTTCGAGGCCGAGCTGTTCGGCCACGAGAAGGGCGCCTATACCGGCGCGACCAGCGCGCGTGCCGGGCGCTTCGAGCAGGCGCACCATGGCACGCTATTCCTCGACGAGATTGGCGATCTGCCGCCAGCGATGCAGGTGAAGTTGTTGCGCGTGCTGCAGGAGCGCGTGATCGAGCGCCTGGGATCGCAACGCGAAATTGCGGTGGACGTGCGCATCGTCGCCGCCACCCACCAGGACCTGCAGGGACTGATGGCCGCGCGGCGCTTTCGTGAAGACCTGTATTTCCGGCTGAACGTGGTGCCCATCGTGCTGCCCGCGCTGCGCGAACGGCCCGATGACATACGCCATCTGATCCGGCATTTCCTGTTCCAGCTCAACGAGCGCCACCAGCGCAGCGTGCGCCTGGCGCCGGCCGGCATGAACAGCCTGGCGGCCTACCCCTGGCCGGGCAATATCCGTCAGCTCTACAACGTGCTGGAACGCATCGTCGTGCTGTGCGAAGCCGACCTCGCGGATGAAGCCCTGGTGGACGGCGCGCTCATCAGCGAGGTGCAGGGCCAGGTGCTGGAGGCCGTGCCAGCGCGTGACGCACGGCGCACCGGCGCCACGCTGGCGGACATGCACGCGGCGGCGGCCGGCGGGCAAAGCGACGCCGGTTCCACCATCCGCCCCTACCACGCGGTGATGCAGGACGAGCGCGAGGCCATCGCCGAGGCCATTCGGCGCACCGGCGGCAACAAGTCACAAGCGGCACGGGTGCTGGGACTGACCCTGCGCCAGCTCAACTACCGGCTGGCCCGCTTCGGCATGGCTGGCAGCCTGACAAAGCGTTGACACATTGTTGACAAATGGTGAGGACATGTTTTCCTTGAAAAAGCATAAGCTCATGATTTAAAAGTATTTTTCTCCTGGCATGAATGCTGCCTAGATGATGTGTCCCTCAAGGAAACGCAAGGCCACCCCAAGTTTTCTTGACCCCCACGAGGGGCGGGTCGGCAAGCCGACCCTGGGGGCACTCAACACCCACAAGCCAACACCAGGAGAACGCTTCATGAGCCAGACCGCCACGCAGAAAGTCACCTGCCTCTATCCCGATCTGCTGCGCCCCATCGACAAGGATGGCCTGGGCCTGTTGGCCACCAAGGGCCGGGCCAACCCGAAAAACATCGTCACGCTCAAGGCCAGAACGGTGTGCGAAGGTCAGTTCCGCAACCTCACCTACATCCGCAATCTGCCGGCCTACGTCATCGACGAACCGCCGCATCTGCTAGGCGAAGACACCGCACCGAACCCGTCGGAGGCGACACTGGCTGCGCTCGGCGCCTGCCTCTCGGTGGGTGTCCATGCCAACGCCACGTCGCGTGGCGTGGCGTTGTCCAAACTGGAGTTAGAGCTTGAAGGCGACATCAACGTCACCGCCGTATGGGGCGTGGGCGATCTGGACCCGGCAAAGAAGCTGGGCTTCACCGACATTCGCGTAAAGATCACTGCCGAGGGCGATGCGCCGCGCGAGGTGCTCGACGCCATCATCGCCAGCGCCGACCACTGGTCGCCGGTGGCCAACACCCTGCGCAATCCGGTGAACGTGGCCGTGACGGCGGCCTGAGGCTGCAGCGTTCAAGCCTCGCTTCCAGGAGACCGCCCATGACCACCTTGACCCTGGCACGCCCCCAGGCTGCCACCATGCCGCTGCTGCCCCTTGCCGAGCAGTCTCCGCAGCACCCGCTGGATGATGGGCTGAGTGCCCTGCAGCAACTCGTGACCCAGGTGCTGGCGCCGCAGGTTCTGGCCATCGATCTGGCAGCCGCCTACCCGGAAGCCTTCCTGCACGCCATGGGTGATGTCGGCGGCTTTCGTGGCACTGTGCCAACCGAGTTCGGCGGCAACGGCAGGGGGCTGCCGCAGGTGATCGAGGCCATGGCGCTGGTGTCGCAAACCTGTCTGTCCACCGGCTTCCTGGTGTGGTGCCAGACCGCCTGCGCTCGCTACATCGCCATGAGTGACAACGCCGAGTTGAAGCGCACGCTGTTGCCGCGCATCGCCAGCGGCACATTGCTGGCGGGAACCGGCTTGTCGAACACGGTGAAGTCGTGCGATGCGGTGGAAGATTTCCGCCTCTCGGCCAAGCGTGTGGATGGCGGCTATGTGGTGAATGGCGTGCTGCCCTGGGTGTCCAACCTAGGGCCTGACCATGTGTTCGCCACCGGCTGCCCGGTGGAAGGAGCGGGTCCTGGCGACGACGGCCTGGCCTTCCTGCTGGTGGAGTGCAAGGCCCCCGGTTTCAAGCTGGTGGACTGCGCCCATTTCATGGCCATCGACGGCACCCGCACCCTGGCCTGCCACTTCAAGAGCACCTTCGTGGCCGATGGCATGGTGCTGTCGCACCCCGGCCAGTCCAAGGCCTATGTGCGGCGCATCAAGCCGGGCATGATCCTCGGCCAGATGGGCATGTGCCTGGGCCTGACGCAAGCCTGCATCGGCTTGATGCGCCAGTCCAACCGCACCCACGCGCATGTGAACCGCTATCTCGACGACCAGGAGGACGAACTCGCCGCCGAACTCGCGGTGCTGCGCGCCGGCACCACTGCTGCCGCGCAGACGCTGCAGGCCAACCCGCTGGCCGACATCGTGCTCGACATCCTGAAGCTGCGGCTGGCCGGCGGCGAGCTGGCGCTGCGCGCGGCGCAAAGCGCGCTGTTGCACCTGGGCGCCAAGGGTTACCTGCAAAAAAGCCCGGCGCAACGCCGTGTGCGCGAGGCGTATTTCGTGGCCATCGTCACCCCGGCGACCAAGCATCTGCGGCGCGAAATCGCCCGGCTGGAAAGTGATCAGGCCGTATGTGCTGCCTGACTTTGCCACCTGAAACTGCACTCTCCACCCACAAAGCCCGACAACGCATCCGCCCCACGGCACGCCCCATTGCACCCACGGCATGCCACTTCCCTGCCGTCCCGAGTCAACCCAGGAGTCCATCATGAGCGAACGCATTCTGATTTCCCCCACCGAGCTGAGCACCGCGATGCAGGCCGAAACCATGGTCATCATCGACACCCGCGACCCCGAGGCCTACACCAAGGGCCATCTGCCGGGCGCGGTGAATCTGCGTGACATCTTCACCTATCTGGCCACCTCCACACCCGAGGGCCGCAAGGAACTGGAGCAGCGCTTCGCCGATGAGTTCGGCGCTGCCGGCCTGTCGGGCGCGGAGACCGCCGTGCTGTACGAGGAGTCGATGAACAGCGGCTTCGGCCAGTCGTGCCGCGGCTACTTTCTGCTCACCTACCTCGGCTACCCCAAGGTGAAAGTGCTGCATGGCGGCTACGCGGCCTGGATTGCCGCTGGGATGCCGGCGAGCTTGGACGTTCCGGCTCCCAAGGCCGCGAGTTTCCCGCTCAAGTCCAGCGCAGCCTCGGTGATGATCGACAAGCAGCAGATGCTGGCCGCGCTCGGCGACCCATCCATCGTCATCCTCGACGTGCGCGACGTGGACGAATGGGTCGGCACCAGCTCCTCGCCCTATGGCAAGGACTACTGCCCGCGCAAGGGCCGCATTCCCGGCGCGCGCTGGCTGGAGTGGTACCGCATGATGAAGCCTTCGCAGCAGGGTCAGATGTTCAAGGAGCCGGAAGAGATTCTGGCCGAGTGCGCCACCGTGGACATCACGCCCCAGTCCACCGTCTACCTCTACTGCTTCAAGGGCGCGCGCGCTTCCAATACCTACCTGGCCTTGCAACAAGCCGGTGTGAAGCAGGTGAAGATGTATTTCGGCTCGTGGAACGAATGGTCGCGCGACCCGTCGCTGCCGATCGAGTCCGGCATGCCGGACATGGCAGCCGCCGCTTGAGTCAGGAATGCCCATGAACCTCGAACCAACGCCAACTGCAGCCCTGGCCGAATCCGCCGCCAGCGCCGCGCAGCCATGGGTCTGCATGGTCTGCGGGCTGGTCTACGACCCGGCCCTGGGCCTGCCCGATGACGGCATTCCCGCCGGCACACGCTTCGAGGACATTTCAGACGACTGGTACTGCCCCGACTGTGGCGTAACAAAGGCGGACTTTGAGCCGCTGGTGTTTTGAGCCGAGCCACGTTCTTCACCCCTCCCTGTGACGCCAAGCCCGACCGCCATGAGCCATCACGACGACCCATTCGATTCCGCTTCACACTTCGGGCCCTGCGGCTGCGGTCGCCACGCCAACCAAGCCGAACACGCGGCTGCCACGACCGCCATCAACCCCTGCGATGCCGAGCAGCTCACACTTCGCACGCTGGAGACAGCGGTGATGCGCGCGATCTTTCCCGACGACTCGCAACGCCGTCGCTTCTTGCGTGCGATCGGACGCAACACCGCGCTTGCGGCGCTGGCGCAAGTGGTTCCGTTCGGCGCCTTGCAGGCCATGGCGCAGGAAGGCGGCGGCGCGCTGGAGAAAACGGACCTGAAAATCGGCTACCTGCCCATCACCTGCGCCAGCCCCATCATCCTCGGCCAGGCCAATGGCTATTTCGCGCAGGCCGGGCTGAAGGTCGAACTGCTGAAAACACCAGGCTGGGCACTGGTGCGCGACAAGCTCATCAACGGCGATTTCGACGCCTCGCAAATGCTTGCGCCCATGCCGCTGGCCATCAGCATGGGCGCAGGCTCGCAGCCCGCCGAGACCTATGCCGCCTCGATGGACAACCTCAACGGCAGCGCCATCACCCTGAGCATGAAGCACAAGGACAAGCGCGACCCGCGGCTGTGGAAGGGCTTCCGGCTGGCCATTCCGTTCGACGCCTCCATCCACAACTTCCTGCTGCGCGCCTATCTCGTCCAGCATGGCGTGGACCCAGACCGCGACGTGCAACTGCGTGTCATGGCGCCGCCCGACATGCTGGCCAATCTGGCGGGCGGCAACCTCGACGGCTTCATCGTCGCCGAGCCGTTCAACCAGCGCGCGGTGTACGAGGGCATCGGCTTCATCCATCTCCTGACCTTGGACCTGTGGCGCGGCCACCCCTGCTGCGCCTTTGCCCTGAAAGGCGATTTCGTGCGACAGAATCCGAACACCTTTGCCGCGCTGTACCGCGGCATGCTCAAGTCGGCCACTTTTCTCAACGCCCCCGCCAACCGCAATGCGGTGGTCAACACTTTGTCGGCGCCGCAATACCTCAACCAACCCCAGATCGTGGTCAAGCAGGTGCTCACCGGCACCTATGCCAACGGCCTTGGCGTGGTGAAAACTGCGCCCGACCGCATCGCCTTCCAGCCCTTTCCCTGGCCGTCGATGGCGGTGTGGATTCTGACGCAGATGAAACGCTGGGGCTATGTGAAGAGCGAGGTGAACTACAAGGGCATCGCAGAAAAAGTCTTCCTCGCCACCGACGCGCGCAATGCCATGCGCGCGCTGGGCATGGCGGCACCGGCGCACGATATGGAGGACGCCACCATCCTCGGCCAACACTTCGACCCACACCAGCCGGCTGCCTATCTCAAGAGCCTTCCCACCGTGTCCAAGACCTGAGACCGCGCCATGCCTACCCTGCCTTCCCGCGCGTTCTGGGCGTCGACCCTGCTCAGCCTGGTGCTGTTCGCCGCCCTGCTCGGCGTCTGGCAACTCGCCACGCTGCCCAAAGCGTCGAGGCTGCCCGCTGGGGTCAGCGCACAATACGCCGCGCTGATGGGCCAGGGTGCGGTGAAGTCCGGCGGCTTCCCGACGCCGGCGCAAGTGGGCGCCACGTTCGTGAAGGAACTGCGCAACCCGTTCTACGACCACGGCCCGAACGACAAGGGCATCGGCCTGCAGTTGGCGTATTCCCTGGAGCGGGTGGTGGCGGGCTTCGGCTTGGCGGTGCTGGTGGCGCTGCCGCTGGGCTTCCTCATCGGCATGGTGCCGCTGCTGCAGCGGGCGCTCAACCCGTTCATCCAGGTGCTCAAACCCATCTCGCCGCTGGCGTGGATGCCCATTGCGCTCTACACCCTGAAGAACGCCAACGTTTCGGGCGTGTTCGTCATTTTCATCTGCTCCATCTGGCCCATACTGGTGAACACTGCCTTCGGCGTGGCCTCGGTGCGGCGCGACTGGCTGAACGTGGCGCGCACGCTGGAAGTGGGCGGCCTGCGACGGGCCTTCCAGGTGGTGCTGCCGGCAGCGGCGCCCACCATCCTCACCGGCATGCGCATTTCCATGGGCATCGCCTGGCTGGTGATCGTCGCGGCCGAAATGCTGGTCGGCGGCACCGGCATCGGCTATTTCGTCTGGAACGCGTGGAACAACCTTGCCCTGTCCAGCGTGGTGTTCGCCATCGTGCTCATCGGCGTGGTGGGCATGCTGCTGGACCTGCTGTTCGCGCGTCTGCAGCACCTCGTGACGTATGCGGAGTGATGCGATGACCCTGTCTTTCCTCCGCGTTGAAGGCCTGGCGAAGCAGTATGTCGACACCAACGGCAAGCCCGGTCCAATTGTGTTCGACGATGTTTACTTCACCATGGCGCGCGGCGAGTTCGTCGCCATCATCGGCCATTCCGGCTGCGGCAAGACCACCATCCTCAATGTCCTCGCCGGGCTGGAGCAGGCCAGTGGCGGCGCCGTGTTCATGGACGGGCGCGAGCTGAGCGGCCCCTCGCTCGACCGCGGCGTGGTGTTCCAGAGCCACGCGCTCATGCCCTGGCGCACGGTGCTGGGCAATGTGACCTTGGCCGTGGCCTCACGCTGGCCGCAGTGGAGTCGCGAACAGGTGCGCGAGCACAGCCTGAAGTTTCTCGACATGGTGGGCCTGGCCGCAGCCGCCGAGAAGAAGCCACACCAACTCTCGGGCGGCATGAAGCAGCGCGTGGGCATCGCCCGCGCCTTCGCTATCAGGCCCAAGATGCTGCTGCTCGACGAACCCTTCGGCGCGCTGGACGCACTCACGCGCGGCACCATCCAGGACGAACTGCTGGCCATCGTGCGCGCCACGCAGCAGACCGTGTTCATGATCACGCACGACGTGGACGAAGCCATCCTGCTGGCCGATCGCATTCTGCTCATGAGCAACGGCCCGCATGCCAAGATTGCTGAGATGGTGGCCATCACCATGCCGCGCCGCCGCAGCCGCGAAACCCTGCACCACGACCCGCAGTACTACCGCATCCGCAACCATCTGGTGGACTTCCTCATGCACCGAGCGAAGACGCCACCACAGTCGCTGCCGGGCTACGGCCCGCGCCAGGTGCCACTGCTCAGCCCGGGAATGGATGAGGCCATGTCCGCTGCCACCGCTGCTGCGGTGCAGGATGCGGACCACCCGCTACACGGCCACCCAACGAGCGGCCAGGCAGCCAGCGGCATGCCCATGGCCGCGCTGCATCTGGTGCCCGCCGCCGCGCATCAAGCGCGCGTGGCATGAATTTTGCACTCGGCGACACACGCAGTTTCCCCATCGACCCAGGAGCCCCCATGACCCGCAATGACGTGACCGAAGCCATCATCGCCGCCAAGATTGCCAAGGGCCTGAGCTGGGCCGACGTGGCCAAGACCGTGGGCCAAAGCAAGGAATGGGTCACGGCCGGCTGCCTCGGCCAGATGACCTTCGACGCCGGGCAGGCCGCCATCATCGGGAGGTTGTTCGACCTGCCGGCGGACGCGGTGAAGCTGCTGCAGGTGGTGCCGTACAAG
>DAIAZB010000518.1 GCA_027443745.1 Thiomonas sp.
CACCACGGCAAACATCACCAAGCCTATGTCACGAACCTGAACAATCTGATCAAGGGCACCGAGTTCGAGGCCATGCATCTCGACGACATCATCCACAAAGCACCAGCCGGCGGCATCTTCAACAACGCGGCCCAGATCTGGAACCACACATTTTTTTGGCATTCCCTCAGTCCCAAGGGCGGTGGCGAACCTGGGGGGGCGTTGCAGAACGCCATCAACAAGAAATGGGGGAGCTTTGCCGCATTCAAGGAGGCTTTCCACAAGTCGGCCGTGGGCAACTTCGGATCCGGCTGGACATGGTTGGTGAAAAAAGCCGATGGCTCGGTTGACATCGTCAACACCAGCAATGCGGCTACGCCACTGACTTCAGCCGACAAGCCGCTGTTGACCGTGGACGTGTGGGAGCACGCCTACTACGTGGACTTCCGCAACCGCAGGCCTGATTTCGTCAAGACCTTCCTGGATCACCTCGCCAATTGGAGTTTTGCCGAGCGCAACTTCGGTTGAGGTCAGGATCAAGCTGCCGCTCTTGTCCAGGATGGTGATGTCCGGCGCGGGCAAGATGTGGCGGCTTGAGGGCGTTGGTATGGCTGCTCGCAGCAGCACCGACCGCCCACCGCATCAGCGTGCAGCAGTAGTCCCGAAGGGTTTGCCGCGCAGTTGGAAGCCGGGTTGTAGGCCGCGCTGTGCAAACCAGCCCAGCGGCATTTCGAGCGCGAAACGCACGTTTTGCACCGCGCAGTGACTATCCAGCGTCTGCGGCTTCATATCGGCGATATTGGTGATTCGCCCTTGGTCGTCCAGGAACGCCACGGACAGCGGTATGAGGGTGTTCTTCATCCACATGCACACTGGTTGATCGGTGGAGAAGATGAACAGCATGCCGTGGTTGCCGCTGAGTTCGCGCCGATACATCAACCCGGTTTCACGCTGATCTGGTGTCGTGGCGAGCTCGGCGTGAATCAATTGCATGCCCGCCTGCAGGGTGGTTTGTGGGAGGGCGGTCCATTGCGCACGCGCCGGAGGCGCGAGACTTAGAAACCCGAAGCAGACCAGGATGCCGAAGAGGCCGCCCCGCATCGTTGGGCTTGGGTTGGGGGTCAGTTTCATCCGGGGCTTCCTTGTGCCGAATTTGTACCCGAGTATTGTGCCCCAGCCCTTCGGCCCGGGCGCCACGCGCGCCGGCCGTTGCAAACACAGGATGCAAAAAAAAAGCGCCCGAAGGCGCTTTGAGCGGGCCGAACGAAACCGGCCCTGATGCGGTGTGGAGCGACCGGGGATTACTTGGCGGCAGAGGCGGCAGGGGCCTTCTTTTCCATGGCTTTCTTGTGCATCGCCTTCTTGTGCATGACCTTCTTGTGGTGCTTCATGGGCTTGTGCGCTTCGGCCTTGGCGGCAGCAGCGGGCTTGGCGGCTTCAGGGGCGGCCTGTGCCATCACGGCAGACGCGAGGAACATGGCGAACACGGCGGCAAGAATCTTCTTCATGACTGACCTTTCAAAGAGTTTTGGATGTTGATCCAAGGGGATCGCATCCATAACGCGACCCTGCAAAATTCGGTTGACATGTTCGACGAGCGGGAAACTTCCA
>DAIAZB010000519.1 GCA_027443745.1 Thiomonas sp.
AACGCCAGCAGCAGCGCACTGGCCATCACGCGCGCAGGTGCCATGATCGACGGCATGCCTTCCCCCTTCGATCGGGACCCAACCGCAGCCTGGGCCAGGCGGTCCCGTCATGCCTTGTGACCTTGCCATCTTACCCAGACGCCGGTCGGCATGGGGATCAAGACGGCCTGCATCCCGCACGACACCACGCTGTGGTGCTGCCACGCACCGGCTTGGGGTCAGGCACGGGTGTGGAGTCCTCCGGCAAGGCCGCGTGCAGACGTCAAGCCACTTGCAGCAACGACGGCCGGGCCGCAAGCAGGCCAGCGCGGAAACACGGGCCCCGCCGGGTTTCCACCCTGAGGCAGACAGGTCCGCAAACCGATCCAGGAATCCCCTACAGCGTTGTCGGCGCTAGGCGCTCAGTGCATCCAGGAAGCAAGCCGCCACGTCGAAGCCGGTTTGCTGGGTGATCTCCACGAAACAGGTGGGGCTGGTGACGTTGATCTCGGTGAGCCGCTCGCCGATGATGTCGATCCCCACCAGCAGCAGGCCGCGTGCGGCCAGCGTCGGGCCGAGGGCTTCGGCAATGGCGCGATCGGAGGCGGTGAGCGGCTGCGCCACGCCCTTGCCGCCGGCTGCCAGGTTGCCGCGGGTTTCGCCATGCTGGGGGATGCGTGCCAGCGCAAACGGCACCGGTGCGCCGCCGATGATGAGCACGCGCTTGTCGCCCTCGGCAATCTCGGGCAGGAAGCGCTGGGCCATGATGCTGCGGCGGCCCCAGTCGGTGAGGGTTTCCAGCACCACGCCCAGGTTCACGTCCGGACTGCCTCCGGCACCTGTGCGCAGGCGGAAAATGCCGGCGCCGCCCATGCCGTCCAGCGGCTTGACGATGATGTCGCCATGCTCGGCGGCGAAGGCGCGCAGTTGCGCCATGTCGCGGCTCACCAGCGTGGCCGGAATGAACTGCGGCCACTCCAGAATGGAGAGTTTTTCCGGGTGATCGCGCAGCGCGCGCGGCGCGTTGTAGACATGTGCGCCTTCGCGCTCGGCCTGTTCCAGCAAATGCGTGGCGTAGAAGAATTCGCTGTCGAACGGTGGATCCTTGCGCATCAGCACGGCATCGAAGGCGTGCAGCGCGCGGTCGAGCTGCTCGACTTCGATGAACCAGGGCCCGGCGGCGTCCAGAACCTGGATGTGGCGACACCGTGCGCGCACCGGGCCTGCATGCGTCGCGCCTCCGCCGGACCAACGCAGGTGGCGCGGTTCGCACGCCCAGACCGCATCGCCGCGACGCTGCGCCTCCCGCATCATCGCCAGGGTCGAATCCTTCTTGGGGTTGAAGTCCTCCAACGGGTCGGCAACGAACAGCAGGTTCATGGCGGGGGCTCGCGGGTCGAAAGCTCTGAGGACTTGTTCACGCCCACTCAGACCGTCTCGGCCTCGGGATCGGTGCGCTCCATCTCGTAACTGGCAGCCACCAGTGCCAGGCGGGCGATCACGCCATACATGTAAAAGCGATTCGGGCCGTTGGTGCCGGGCTTCGCTTCCGGATGGGTGACGTTGAACTGCTCGTCGAACGCGAGCGGGACGAAATGCATGCCGGGGGAGTTGAGGTTTTCGCTCGGACCGCGGTCGGCGTGCACGCGGTAAAAACCGCCGACGACGTAGCGATCCATCATGTAGACCACGGGTTCGCACACCGCTTCCTGCAGGCGCTCGATGCTGGGAATGCCTTCCTGGATGATGACGTCGCGCACCTCCATGCCCTCCTTCACCACGCTCATCTTGTTGCGCGTCTTGCGGTTGAGGTCTCTCACTTCGGATGCGTCGTGCACCATCATCACACCCATGCCGTAGGTGCCGGCGTCGGCCTTCACGGCAACGAAAGGTTTTTCGTGGATGCCGTATTCCTTGTACTTCTTGCGCACCTTGGCAAGCACCGTGTCGACGGCGTCGGCGAGGCAGTTCTCACCCTGGCGCTCCTGGAAATCGATGTTGCCGCACTGGGCGAAATAGGGATTGAGCATCCACGGATCCACACCGATGAGCTTGGCGAAGCGCTTGACCACATCGTCATAGCTCTTGAAGTGCGTGGACTTGCGCCGCACCGTCCAGCCCGCCTGCAGCGGAGGCAGCACATACTGCTCGTACAACCCTGCGAGGTTCGTCGGCACGCCGGATGACAGGTCGTTGTTGAGCAGGATGGTGCAGGGATCGAAGTCCTTGGTCCCCAGGCGGCGCTTGCTGCGAACCAGCGGCTCCAGCAGCAGTTCGCCGCCGCTGGGCAGGGACACGCTCTTGGGTTCGGTGATGGTCTCGTCCACCGTGCCGACATGCACCTTGAGCCCGGCTTGGTGGAAGATCTGCGTCAACTTCGCCAGGTTTTCGAGGTAGAAGGTGTTGCGCGTGTGCTTCTCGGGAATCAGCAGCAGGCCCTTGGCCTCGGGGCAGATTTTCTCGATCGCCGCCATCGCCGCCTGCACCGCCAGCGGCAGCATTTCATCCGACAGATTGTTCCAGCCGCCGGGAAAGAGATTGGTGTCCACCGGCGCGAGCTTGAAGCCGCCGTTGCGCAAATCCACCGAGGCGTAGAACGGCGGCGAATGCTCCATCCACTCCAGCCGGAACCAGCGCTCGATGGCGGGCTGGGCTTCGAGAATGCGCTGCTCGAGTTCGAGCACCGGGCCACTTTCCGTGGAGATGAGATGGGGGATCATGCGAGAACGGTTCGTTGGAGTTTGGG
>DAIAZB010000520.1 GCA_027443745.1 Thiomonas sp.
TCTCGGTGGTCACCACCGGCGCGAGCCGGTCGGGCACGATCACCACGCGCAGCCCGTTGGGCAGGGTGGCGCGCAGCACGTCGTCCTTCGCCGGCGCCTGCGCCGTCGCGAGCGCGGGCAGCAGCAGCAATCCCGCCAGCAACGCCGGCAGTCCTCGCAGGACCTTCCTCATCGTCGTCTCTCCTTGGGTGAAACCAGGGTCAAACCGGTGGCACACCGGATGCGCGCGGCGCTCCCCGCGTCGTACACCCACACTGCGACCGTGCGCGAGGGGTGCAGGTTCCATGCTAGCGGCAAAACCGGCAAACACCTGTCGCGGGAACAGGGTCATTCTGCGGGAGCGGTCGCTCGCACCCGTGGCGCTTGCGAAGTCGTATGACACCGGGCGCTTGTTCCGTAAGTGAGGGGGGGGTAAATAATCGCGCATCGCCTGTCATGCCGGATGCAATTCAGGGATGAGCGCAACGAGCACCACGATCGGCGATGGACTGTTTCGTCCTGAAGCGGTGCTTGCCAAGCGCCACGAGGCGCTGGGGCGCATCAGCATCGCGACGCCGCTGGCGCACTGGGTGCTTGCGGGCCTGGTCGCGATCTTCGCGGCCACCTTGGTCTTGTATCTCACCTTCGGCCACTACACCCGCCGCGCCACCGTGGCCGGCGAGCTGGTGCCCAGCACCGGCCTGATCACCCTCAACGCCGCCGCCGTCGGCCGCGTCACCCGGGTCATGGTCGCTCAGGGCGAACCGGTGAAACGCGGCCAGTCCCTGGTCGCGTTCGACAACCCGCTCGACAGTACGGCGCTGGGCAACACCCAGACCTTCATCGCGGCGCAGTTGCAGACCGAGCGCTCGGGGCTGTCGGCGGATCTTGCGACGCAGAAGGCCTTGGCCGCGAGTCAGGCGCAGGAGCTGCGCGAGCGCATCGTGGCCCTGAGTGCGCAGCAGGTGCAGACCCGCGGCCAGCTGGCCCTGCAGCAGCAGGAAGCCACCAGCATGCAGGGGCTGCTGGACAAGATCGCGCCGCTGGCGGGCAAGGGCTACGTCTCGACCTTCGAGCTGCAGCAACAGCAGGCCAATGCACTCGGCGCGCAGATGCAGGTCAAGGCGCTGCGCCGCCAGCAGCTGGCGACTGCACAGCAGATCGCCGATGCCGAGCAGCAACTCGCGCAGCTTCCGCTCAATCTCGCGACCGAGCAGACGGCCACGCAGAACAAGCGGGCCGAGGTCGAACAGGCCCTGGCGCAGAACGAAGCCCAGCGCGCCTGGATCTTGCGCGCGCCGCGCTCGGGTATCGTTTCGGCGCTGTTGATCAAGCCCGGGCAGGCCGCGACCCCGGGACGTCCCCTGCTCGCGCTGCTGCCGACCGGCTCGACGCTGGAGGCGCAGCTGCTGATGCCGAGCGCTGCGGTCGGCTTCGTCCGCCCCGGCCAGCGCGTGGTGCTGCGCTATCAGGCGTTTCCCTACCAGAAGTTCGGCCAGCACTACGGCACCGTGGCCAGCGTGTCGCACAGCGCCCTGTCGCCCAGCGAGATCACAAGCCTGCTCGGCCAGCCGCAACAGACCCCGCAGCCGCTCTACCGGGTGATGGTGCGCCTGGGTCAGCAACACCTCGACGCCTACGGACGCCCCGCCGCGCTGATGCCCGGCATGGCGCTGAATGCCGACATCCTGCTGGATCGCCGCCG
>DAIAZB010000521.1 GCA_027443745.1 Thiomonas sp.
GGTGCTGAGCACACTGAACCAGACGGCCGAGGAGATCAAGGACCTGCAGGGGGGCAGCGCCGGCAAGGTGCGTGTTGGCGCCCCGCCGACCCTGATCGGCGCCATCATGCCGGAGGCGCTCGCGCTGCTCAAACGCGAAGCGCCCCACATCAACGTGTCGGTGTCGGAGAACCGAATGGCGGCGTTGCTGCAGGACTTGCGCAGCGGTGAACTCGACCTGGTGGTTGGCCGCCTGCCGCACCGCGTGGATACCGTGGGCATGCGCGAGGAGTTGCTGCTGCACACGCCGATCCGCCTCATCACAGGCCCCAATCATCCGCTGGCTGGCAAGAAGAACTTGCAGTGGCGCGATCTCGACGGGTTTCCGTGGGTGCTGCCCCCGCCCGGCTCACTGCTGCGCGAGCCCCTCGAGAACACGTTGGCGCGTCACGGGCTGTGGATGCCGTCGAACTACATCGAGACCCTTTCCACCCACCTGGTGCGCGCCTATGTCCAGATCTACGACGCCATCGCGCTGCAGACCCTAGACGCCCTGTATCCGTACCGCGAGGTCAACCGGATATGCCTGCTTCCGCTGGATCTGAGCATCACGACTCGGCCTGTGGGATTGCTGTCGCGCGTCGACAAGGCCCTGACCCCCAGCGCCGTGCTGCTAATGAATTACCTGAAAAAAGTTTGCCAGGGCATGATTTCACCCACCCTCGATGAGGCGACCCTGGCGCTCGGTCGAGAGGGGTGAGGTGCGCGGCGCCTGTCCTGGGGGCTGCGGTGAATCCGTCGAGGCGAAACGGCGCCGAGCCCGGCTTGCAGCCCCGAGGGCATGTTGGCACGTGCCAGGGCCAATGCAGTGAAGCCCCGCGTGGCGCGCCTGAGAACGGCGCGTCGTGCGACAGCCCAACTGGGTTTCCTGCAGGTCCCAGGCTCCGATTGGTGACCCACGACGAGGGCCCGTTCACGCCTTCGGGTGAGCCCTGTGGCAGGGTCTTGTGCTTGTTGGCCTCGACGCGCAGCTTGGCCCAGGAGCGCACGAGAACCTTCTTGCCCAGGGCCAGTTTGAGGTCTTGGCATTGGTGGCGTGCTGCTCGATGGCTCGCGCACGCGCACAGCAAGCTCAACAGGCGCGAATGACGTTGCGCAGCAGGCCGACCCCGGCCACCTCGGTTTCCAGCACGTCGCCCGGTTGCAGGAACTCCGGTGGCGTCCGCGCATAGCCGACGCCGGGGGGAGTGCCCGTGGCGATGATGTCCCCGGGCTCCAGGGTGAGGCCGCGGGAAAGCTCGGCGATGATTGTGGGGATGTCGAAATACATGTGGCGTGTGCTTGAGTCCTGCTTCACGACACCATTGACGCGCGTCGACAGGGCGAGGTCACGAGGATCGGCTTCGTCGAGGGTGACGATCCACGGCCCCATCGGGCAGGTGCCATCGATGCTCTTGCCCTTGAACCATTGTTGCCCGTGACGGCGCTGCACGTCGCGCCAGGTCAGATCGTTCAGGACCGTGACGCCGAATACGTGATGCATGGCGTCGTGTCTCGAGATGTCGCGACCGGCGATGCCGATGACCACCGCGAGTTCGACTTCCCAGTCGAGCTGGGTCGACAACGATGCGAAGTAGGCAATGTCGTCGTAAGGGCCGCAGACCGTGGTCGTCGCTTTGGTGAAAAAGGTGGGGAACGACGGCATGTCCTGGGCCTGGGTTCGGTGCTTCCCGCCTTCGATGAAATGCTCCAGGTAGTTCCAGCCCACGCAAAACACGTTCTTGTGCGGATGCGGAATCGGGGCCAGCAAGTCGAGCGTGTCCAGCGCCAGGTCACTGGGCGCTCGATGCGCAATCTCGGCCAGCGCGGTCCGGGCCTGGGCTCCTGCCGTGATCAACCCGACCATGTCGGACGCGTCGAACGGCAGGTGCATGCCGAGTATCGCGGCGCTGGCCGCGATGTCGACGACACGGTCGGTGCTGCGCAGAATCCCGATGCGGGGTATCGGTTCGGTGGAACAGCGAAAGCTCAACAATCGCACGGTTTGGCCTCCTGGCTCGCCAGAGCCATCCAGGGACGGAAACAACGCGTTCATCATAGAACCCGCAAGGCCGGAAATGCGTCGACGAACTGGTTAACGGACATGACGCTTATTTCAATGGACGGATGGCGCGCCCCCAAAGATCATGCACCTGACGCGATCAGCCGCAGCGCCCGGAAACCAGACCCCCCAGTGCCGAACAGAGAGCGGCACGACGGCGCTTTTTCGGTCTGTTCGCGAACAGGGAGACCCAATTGGCCAGTAAAGTCGCACTGAAAATTGCCATCGCCGAGTACCCGCACACCTCGGCAATTCGCGATGGCTCCATTCCCATCGAGGGTGTCGAGCCCGAATTCATCACCGTCAAACCGCAGATCGGCGCTTTCCGGCGCATGGTTCGCGGCGTCGAGTTCGACGTCTGCGAATTGGCACCAACGACTTACATCATCGCCCGTGCCTATGGCGCGCCGTTCGTGGCCTTGCCGATATTCGTCATGCGTCGCTTTCACCATGCCGGACTGCTGGTGCGTCCGGACGCCGGGGTCCGCTCCCCCAAGGACTTGGAGGGCAAGAAAGTTGGCGTGCGCGCCTATTCGGTGACGACCGGTGTTTGGACACGTCAGGTGCTGATCGATGACTTCGGTCTCGATGCCTCGAAGGTGACCTGGGTCGTCGATGACGAGGAGCATGTCACGCATCTCCAGTTACCGCCGAACGTGATGCATGCTCCTGCCGGCGTCTCGCTGGCGGACATGATGGCCAGGGGTGACTTGGCGGCGGGTTTCGCCGCCAACGCCGGCGTCGGCCGCGCGGGCGCTCCAACGGGAGGTTGGACGGAAGTCGAAGCCGACTACCCCGATCTTTTTCAGAATCCTGCCGCGCTGGAAGCCGAGTATTACGCCCGCACCGGCGTGTATCCGATGCACGGCACCATTGTCGTCAAGGACTCGGTGTTGGCCGAGCATCCGTGGGTGGCCACGTCCCTCTACCGCGCGTTCGACACAGCGAAAAAGCAATGGCTGGCAAAGCTCGACTCTGGCGAGGCTGCATCGAAAAGCGACCTGAAGTACCAGGAATTACGCAAGATCGTCGGCTCCGATCCATTGCCTTATGGCATTGAGGAGAACCGCAAGACGATCCTGGCGCTCGAAGCCACCGCCTTCAAGCAGGACTTGATACCGCGGCGCATGTCCATGCGCGAACTGTTCGTCGAGACCTGCTTATGAGACCTGCGTATGGGAACTGCTTATGAAACCTGCATTGCATGATCCGGACAGACAACATGAAAATCATTGACATCCATCCCCACATCATCGCGGACGACGACCGGCGCTACCCGCCCGCACCGTTGTTTGGAAAGCGCTCGGACTGGTCGCAGGAACGACCGAACACCGTCGAGGCCCTGATCAAGGCCATGGACGAGGCTGGGGTCGCCAAGGCGGCCGTGGTGCATTCGTCGACGACCTATGGCTTCGACAACAGCTACGTCATCGACAGCTGCGCGAGGTATCAGGATCGACTCGTCGCCGTGGGTTCGGTGGACATGCTTGCCGATGACGTTGCGGCAGTGATCCAGGCCCTGGTGGACAAGGGTCTTGCCGGGCTGCGGATCTTCACCGGAGGATCGACCAAGGACTTCGACCCCAGTGAACTCGACAATCCCAAGGCCTTCAAGGCTTGGGAGGTGCTGGCCGAACTGGGCTTGCCGATGTGCATCCAGACTGCGCCGATCGGCCTGCCACAGGTGCGCAGGCTGGCCGAAAGATTCCCCACCGCCAACATCATTCTCGACCATCTCGGTCGTCCTGACCTGCTCGACGGCCCGCCCTACGCCAATGCCGCCGGGCTGTTCGCTCTGGCCGAATTGCCCAACATCTATCTCAAGCTCACTCCGCGCACTTTCGACGCGATGCACAAGGGCAAGGCCAGCGCAGCGACCTTTTTCCCGCGCGTGGTCGAGGCGTTCGGGGCCCGGCGCATGGCCTGGGGCTCGAATTTCCCGAGTTCGACCGGTGCGCTTGCAGAGATCCTCGAGGAGGCCAAGACCGGCCTCGCCTGCCTCGGGGTCGACGAGCGCACGTGGATCTTCGGCAAGACGGCGCAGACGCTGTATCCGGCGCTGGGCTGAGTCGGATCATGCTGGGCGTACGAGCCGTGCAACCATCGGACGAGGATCACAGTGAAGCGGCACTGCATCACGAGGAGGCCATTTCCCCATGAGCAACATTCGACTCAACAGCATCATTCGCGCCTTGGAGCTGGGCAAGCCCGCCCATGCGGCCTTCGCCAAGATCGACAGGCAGACCGCCATCGAAATGAGCGATTCGCCGTATGACGGGATCGTGCTCGAGATGGAGCACGATCCCTACGACGTGAGCGCACTCGGCGACGCGCTGCAGTACATGCTGAGCCGCAAGCAAATCGCCGAGTCGGCATCTGTTTCCGCCAAGGTCACGCCGCTGGCGCGCATCCCCGCCAACGGTGCCGAGATGAACCAGAGCTTTGCCAAACAAGTGCTAGACCGGGGCGTCTACGGCGTCATCTGGCCGCATGTGGCAACGGTCGAGCAGGCCTACAACGCGGTCGCGTCGTGTCGGTATGCAAGGCCGAAGAGCGCCCCCCTGTACGAGCCCAAAGGCCTCCGCGGCGACGGTCCGGCAAATGCGGCGCGCTATTGGGGGCTGTCGATGCAGGAGTATTACGCGAAGGCCGATGTCTGGCCGCTGGCATCCCAGGGCGAGATCCTGGTCGGCCTCATGTGCGAGAGCAGCCAAGCCATCGAGAACCTCGATGACATCCTGGCCAACGTCCCTGGCATTGGCTTCATCCTCATCGGCGAGGGCGATCTCAGCCAGGAACTGGGCGTTCCGCGCCAGTATGAGCACCCGGCAGTCGTCGACGCGATGCGCCGCATCGTCGATATCTGCACCAAGCACAAGGTCGTCGTCGGGCACCCGCACGTCACGGCGAAAAACCATCGCCGCCTGACCGAGGACGGCTACCGACTGCTGTTGTCGGCGCCGCAGCGGACCTACGGTGTCGTCGGCCTCGCGCAAGCCCTGGCAGGGTACTGATGAACGGCGCCGAAAGCCTCGTCGCGACCCTCGTCCAGCGGGGTGTGGACATCTGCTTTGCCAATCCCGGCACATCGGAGATGCGATTCCTTGCGGCGCTGGGCGACAACCCGCAGATGCGCAGTGTGTTGTGCCTGTTCGAGGGCGTGGCCACCGGAGCGGCCGATGGCTGGTACCGGATGAAGAACACACCGGCTTCGACCCTGCTTCACCTGGGTCCGGGCTTGGCCAATGGGCTCGCGAACATCCACAACGCCAGGCGAGCTTTGTCCGGGATGGTGAACATCGTCGGCGAGCATTCGTTGTCGCACCTCAAGTACGACCCGCCACTGACCTCCGACATCGAGGGCCTGGCACGACCGCTGAGCCACTGGGTGCGCCGTGCCGAGTCGTCACAGACCATCGCGTGGGACGCTGCCCAGGCGATTGCTAAGGCTGGTGAGCACCCGGGGCAGATCGCGACCTTGATCCTGCCCGGCGATACCGCCTGGGAACCGGCTGGCCAGGCCCAGGACCTGCCGCTGACCGCGACGGCAAGGCGCAAGGTACCGAGTTCGGCGCGCGTCGAGCATGTCGCCAGAGTGCTGCGCTCGGGCGAGCCGACATTGATCATTCTCGGCAACAAGGCCACGCGGGGCGCTGCGCTCGAAAGGGCGGGCCGCGTGGCCGCGGCCACGGGCGCGCGCCTGGGCTCGCAGTTCTTTACCGCGCGCATCGAGCGCGGAGCAGGTCGCGTGCCGATCGCGCGCATTCCCTATGCGGTCGATCCGGCATTGGCCTTCCTGAACGACTTCAAGCACATCGTCACGGTCGAGACGACCGAGCCGGTGGCATTCTTCGCCTATCCGGACAAGCCCAGCCTTCTCAAGGCCGAGGGCACTCTGGTGCATCCCCTGGTTGACGCCGAGGAGGACAGCGAGCTTGCCTTCGACATGCTCGTGCAGGCGCTCGGCGCCGCCGGCGTCGAGCCGCTGCTGCAAACGCGCACCGAGACACCGGTGCCGAGCGGTGCCCTCAACCCCGCGAGCATCGCCCATGCACTGGCCGCTGCCCTGCCTGAGCACTGCATCGTCGTCGACGAGTCGCTGACGACAGGCCGTGAATCCATGGGGCTGACCATGGGTGCGCCGCCACACGACCTGCTCAACAACATGGGCGGCTCCATCGGTTATTCGACTCCCGTGGCGACGGGGGCGGCGATGGCTTGCCCCGATCGACGCGTGTTTTGCATGGTCGGGGACGGAAGCGCGATGTACACCATCCAGTCGCTCTGGACGCAGGCGCGCGAGAGCCTGAACGTGACGACCATCATTTTCGCCAATAACAGCTACGCCATTCTCAAGACAGAATATGCCAACATGGGCGGGGGAACCCCCGGCGAGCGCGCGTTGTCGCTAATCGACATCGACAGGCCACGCATCGACTGGCTGGCCATGGCCAAGAGCATGGGCGTGCCGGCCGTCGCCGTCGAAAACGCGGAGAGCTTTCACCAGGCTATGGTCCGTTCGACTCACGAGCCCGGGCCTTGCCTAATTGAAGTCAGACTTTGACGTCAGTGCTATTTCAGCGACGTGGCGAGCGGTCACACTGAATCCCTGCGACTCAAGTCCGTGATGCTGCGCGCATCGGTATGCTTGCGTATGGCTCGTTGCGGTTTTCAACCATCTTGGAATCGATGGCCATCCGCAGATCCCAGGAAGTCTCCTGGCGGCATCTTTGCAATGCTGTTTGAACGCCTGACGGTGGTTGGCATGGCCGAGGAGATCGCAGACATCCTTGCCGACGAACAGCGGTTCGCCGCTGTCGTCTTGGACGACGCGAATGTCCTTGTCTTCGAATGGAAACGTTACAGCTTGCATGTGCCCTCCAGTCACGCCGCAAGCGCGGCTCCTGGCCGATTGTTGTCCTGGAAGCGG
>DAIAZB010000522.1 GCA_027443745.1 Thiomonas sp.
ACACCTCATCAGATTCCTGCTGGTCAAAAATCCAGCAGGAAGGTTGGGGTACCCGGGTCAGTTTTCGGTCGGCATCAGGCCGATAAGTGGGTCAGTTTTGGATCGGCCGCAACACAGGGTGACTCTACCGTGACTTGCAGAGGACGCTGAGGCGGACGTATGGGGCGATGACTCAATCCTTGCCAGGGCGGCTTTCAGTGTCGCGATGTCGCTTTGCTGCTGCGCCAATTGCTGTTGCATTTGCGCAATCTGTGGCGCTGTCACCGCTGCCGATGTAGTGATAGCTTGCATTGCTGGCGCGTGCATCACCATAGGATGCTGCTGCGCCACTGCAGGAAGACTGACCATGAGTGCAAGGGTCAGCAGGCTTGAGCGCAGCGGAACATATCGAAATGAGATGATCATGTGTGACTACTCCTCGGGTTGCAGGATGGATCGTCGTGAAAGCGGAAATCACGGTGTATTGAGTGTTCGCAAGGCACTGCGCGCGACTACTTCACCATCACGGCCATAAGCCGTGATCTGCCAACGGTAGACGGCGGAAGCGTCCAGATGCCCCATTGCCAAGTTGCTCAATAGTGCGTGTGCCCGATTGCCTGGCAGCAATACGCCAGTAAGCGGGTGTATGCCGGGCGGCGTATCAGCAGGGTAGATTTCGATGCGATAGGCGGTCGCGCCAACGACTGGATCCCAGTCGAACACCGTAGTGGGGCCGAGCGTGGCACCCTCGGCAGGGCTGCGTGCGTATAGTGCAGGTATACCGGCAGCCTTATTGCTTACAGCGTATTCGATCACCAGCTCCCCAACGCTTGTGGCGGGGCTGCGCAGCACGAAGCGCACGTAGTAATTGCCGGGAATCAGCGCGGGCAAGGGAGGACTGGTGATGGTGCTGCGTCCGCCGCCGCTCAAGTTGAGCGTGACTGCGGTTAGCGGCACGAATACCGGCTGGCCTTGTGTAGACGGCGGCGTCGCGACCTCCCAAAGGCCACTCAGGGTGCCGTTGCCTGCATAGTCGATGTCTGCGACCGCGTTCAGCCCTCCAGCGGCGCTCACGACTTTCAGCGGGCGATGATCGTCGAAGCGCAGACTGATCCGCGTAACCGCCAGCGGGCCACTGGCGCTACCACCAATGTGAACGCGCGCGCTGGCTTGCACCGATGCACCATCAGCCAACACGAACTGTCGCTCCAGCAGCAAGGTGTTCTCGCCGAGGCGCAGCGCGGTGGCCACGGTCGCAGGTGCCAGTTGAAACGCCTCAGCAGCGGTGGCTGTCCCGGCGGCCAAGTTCAAGCTCAATGGGCTTGGGTCAATCTGCAGTACCTTGCCGTTGGGGGTGAGCACCATGCCTTGCAAGGAGGTTGCCACGCCCGCGCCTGGCGTGCCGCGCACGGTCCAGCCCAGCTCATAGGGGGCGATGGCGGTAAGCGTGGCCGAAAGATCCGCTGGCAGTACGCTGGCGCTTGTAAGCGTGGGGGCAGTGATGTTCAAGATGACAGAGCCTTGACGCGCGCCTGCCGTCCCACTGATCGGATCTTGAAAGTCACGCACAAAAAGGATTTGCGGTAGGCCCTGCCGCAGCGCGGTCTGCAGCACCGCACTTGGCACCTGCAAGGACTCGGTGACGGAGCCGGTCCCCACGTTTGCCGACCTCGTGACGTTGATGGAAAGCGGCGCACCGCCCATACCCAAGGTTTGGCCGTTGCGAGCGTCGACGAAAGCGCCCATGGGCGAGGTCACCGGAGAACCATTGGCCATCACCGTCCATGTGATGGGCACAGGCACAGGCTGCGCCGCGTTGACGGTAGCGTTGGCTGCTGCTGCAGCCACCGAAAAGACCGCAGCATGCGCATCAGCGCAAAGCATCATCAAAACCAAGGCCATGGAAACCATCAAACGATGCATATCAGAGCCCTTTCCAATCGAGTGGCCAACTGCTGCTGACGGTCAGCAAGACCTGATAGCCACGACTGGTCAAAGCCCCGTAACCGTGTTGGGTGAGCGCCGCGGCATTGAAACCAGTGGAGTCATTCCAGGCAAGTGACAGGCCAAGATTGAGGCCACCGCGGCTGGCCGTGGCCGGGAGCACAATCCACTGCAATTGGGAAGCAACCGTTTTCAGTACCGTACTGTTGGCGGCCGGAATCAACGAAGGAAGAAGGCCTGAAATTTGCTGTTGCACATTGTGGTTGATGGAAAACGACAATTGTGTAGTGACACGGCCACCAAACGAGGCGTCGCTGGCGGTGAACGCGTAGTTTCGGTCACGCTGGTGGCTGCCCGTTTTCAGGTCGTGCGTGTCCAGGTACTGCGCGTTGAGTCCCAAAGTGAGGCTGGTGCCTACGTTTACATTCAGGCCAAGCGTGGGGCCTTGGTTGTGGGTGTTGTCCTGCAGCCCGGTAAGGTCGGTGAAACTTCCATTAGTCACGCCGGCCTGCCAACTCCAGTGCGGGTGAATAAAGTTGAGAGTGGCGCTGCCGTTGGTGATGCGGTTGGCATCGCTCTGCGCTCCAAAGGGCAACGCGATGGTGCTTGTACGTGCGCTTTGCCACGAGGTGTTGAGGCTGGGTGTGCCCAGCCAGCGAGTGACCGATGGCGGAAGCATGGGCCCATAGCTTGCGCTGAGGCCCCACGGCCGCGTCTGGACCGTGGCTATGGCCGGGTTGTCGTCGGTGTTGTCCTCGGTCTGGCTAGCGTTGACGCCCATCGTCAGGCTGTGGCCACTGACTGTGGCGACGCCGGTCAGCATCCACTGATCTGGCGCCAACGCCGGATTGGCGAGGCTGCGGAAATAGGTGCCCACACGTTGGTCGCCAAGCTGTGCACCCAGCGTCCAAAGATCGGGTAGCGGCGTGTTGAAGTCCGCCTCGAGATCGCTCGCGTGATCGTGGGCACGCACGTTGGATGCCCCTAGCGCCGCCGGGAACTCGAACGACGAACCGGCGTACTGGGCATGCAGCTGCAATTTGCCCCCCAGCGCCTGCGTGGCGAACCCTGCCATCCACGCGTTGCCCGATCCCGCTTGCAGTGCAAGCTGTCGCGGCATGCCAGGAGTTACCGTCGCCCCAGGCGGCGACGTCGAACCGAAAACGCCGAGTGGCGTTGGCATCAAGGAGCCAGCGAGGCCAAGGGGGGGCACCGCCGCCATCGTATTCGTTGGCGAGCTGCCGCTGACGAATCCAACCGTGAGTATCAGCGCCTGCGGGTTATCGGTGAAAGGGCTTGTTTGAAGTATCGCGCCGACTAAGCGGTCGCTGACGTTGCTCACGCCAAGGCCGCCATAAAAACCTGCCATCGCACTGCTGCGAAGAGCAAAAGCACCCGCCGCGGTTCTGCCGCCACTCCATGCAGCCGAAGCCGATGCGCCGCGGCGCGCGAGGCCCGAGACCAGCAAATTGTTGTACGCAAGCACTTGATCGCCGAGCACGACCTTATCCTGGCCACGAGCGATGGTTAAGTTCATCTCCGATGGCTGGAACCCCTGGCCTGTCAGCGCTGTACCGGTGTTGCTGCTATAAAGGCCGGCTAGTGTGCCAGTGGCGGTCCATGTAGCGACCGGATGGGTCAGCGAAATATCGAGGTTGCCGCTCAGGTTCACCCGTTTTGGTGCCGGCGATGCCAATTCCGACTGCGCCATCCGGACGTTGGCACTGGCGTCGACACTACCGGCGAGATGCGTCGGCGTGGCAGGCATATCCGCTTTCTGAAGAGCCGGAGGCATGCTCGCTGTTGGCGATGACCCATACGGGACAGAAGCATCCACCACAGACGCAGAGCGGGTTGTCGATGGCTCGGTTTGCGTTGGAGGTAGAGGGACAGGTGCCGAGGGAGGGGCAACCTGAAAATTCCAACTACCATGTGCAATCTGTTGCCCACTGCTCGTGTACTCGACTACCTGCAATACGTGGCGTCCGGGCGCCAGAGGCGACGGCGGCGTGTAGCTGATCGCGCCATCATCGATTCCTGCCAATGCGGTGACATCAATGTTGTCCACTTCCACTGCGAGTGCGGCCAATTGAAGAGGTGTCAGCCCTGTCGGAATGGAGACACGCAACGTCGCGCTGGCCTGCACCTGCGGTTGCGAAGGCGCATGAAGCATCCATGGCATGTCGGCCCAGGCATTGGCCGGGCCGAACGCCATCACAGTGCACAGCGCACTGGCAAGGCATGTGCAAGCAAGCGGCCGGCAGATACGTCCAGGAATGTTCATGAATTTGCCGCGTCGATGGTTCATCGGATCCCCGTACGATGGATTGCCGGCTGCATCGCGATCAGCTACTGGCAGAGATAGACAGTACTCAGCCCGTATCCCTCCATTTGTAAGGGATAGGCATTGACGCCACTGGCATTAAAGGCCGACTTCAAGCCATTGAGGTCGTTGCACGCGAGCCCGTATGCGGTCAACACGCCGCCTTGGAGTAGGTCAATGGCGCCAGCGTGGTTCTGCAGCTCGGTGGTAGTCGTGCTTTCGAACCCACTGAGGTTGTCAGCCATGTTCGAGCTGTTGATTTCGTCATTGAGTACGCGTACACCGACGGCAAACTGCGCCCCAGAGAGCTGGTCGATGGCTTGCTCATCCCGTACCAGTGCGGCACGCAGTTGGCTGACCGTGGCATTAAGCTGGTCGATTTGCTGTTGGGCACTGGGAGGCATGCCCTGCAAGGCGGCGTTCAAGGCTGTCGTGCTGGGCTGCAACGGAATTCGCTGCGCTGCAGGTGTCACCGCGATTTGTGCGGGTTTGCTGGCAGTCGTCGCAACCGTGCTGAACCTAGTCGACAGCACACGCATGCCCGCGGCCGAACTGGCCAGTACACCGTTGGGTTTCGGATAGGGTGATGGCTTCGGCGGAGATTTCATGATCAGCCCTGCCTGCTTCCCCGCTTGCCGGGCGTTTACGCCTGTCTTGCTCGTCAACGCGTCTAGCTTCGCTTCCAGCTGGCTTATCTTGGCCTGCTGTTCGGTCAGTTGCGCCGATATCTGTTGCATCTGGGGTGAGGTGGTCAGGTTTGCCATCGCCGGCATGACGTGCGGCCCGGTGGTAGCCAGTGGCACGGCGGCAACGGATGTGGCGCAAGTCAGTACAGCTACGACCAATGCAGTAGATGCGATTTTTTTGCGCATGGAAATCTCCTACGACTTTTGCCCCTTGCAGGAGCAAAGAGGTGTGGTGGGTGTCTGGCTATCCACAGTTCGCGATAGGTACCGTCTTCGACGCAATCACGATGTCGGGCTTGGGCGCCTAACTCTGAAGGCTGGCGGCTCTACGCGGTGCCGCAGATCGCCAGACCTGGATGGGTCGTCAGTGAATCGGCGGCGGCGACACAATGCTGAACCGGTTGCTCACCTGAACCGGGTGCAGGAATCCTTGGCTGTCGACATAGTTAAAATCACGCCAGAGCACCAAATTCTGGAGGGCCTGAAAGCCATACGTCGTTTGGAGGCTCTGCAACTGCCCAGCGGTGAGAGTGAGGTTCTCGCTGACATTCCCGCTACTTGGTGCACCCGTGCATGGGGGAGCCGGGTGGGGATTGGCAGAGGTGGGCAATAAGGATGGTGCCTCATTCACGACCATGATCAGCGGAGCGGGTTGTTTCAGGATTTCCTGGTTTGGATTACTCGCGAGTCTGATGACCCAACCCGTCGAGGTCAGCTTGGCTCCTGCCGGCACACCGGACGTTCTCACACTCCAGGGGACGCTTGTGCTTGCACCGGCAGGTCCCGAATAGGTCACGGATGATGGCTGTCCCGACATGGTCAATGGATATGGTGGGCACAGCTGTTGCCCACCCTTGAAACCGGGCAGTGTTGCAACATGCGGGCCGAGCTGAGAAACGGGCGGAGGCCCAACGTGCATAGGCTGCTGCGCGCCAGGCAATCGCTCAACCTTGGACGGTTGCCCCGTTTGGGCGCCCCAAGCCGCCCAGGACGTCATGCTCGACAAGACGACCAGTGCCGATAAGAAGGCGGGCCGCAGGCGCGATATTGGCGGGTAGCGCCGGCGTAAAAAGGGGGCGCATGAAGGCGCGCGGGAAACGCGTAACGAAGGGGATTGGCTCATGATTGGCTCCTGTCATCGGGACCTTCGCAAAACGAGCGAAGGACGAGATGGAAGTCGTATTTCTCACTTGCCAGGCGACATGCCTAATCTGCCGGCCAAGGGCTTTGTTCAGGAGGCATTCACCATTTTATCAGCCACAGATGGAGCCGTTGTGGAGCCATCTCGACCGGGGTGGGGCGCGCCAGGCGCTCAGAGAGCGATGACGGCATCTTTGCGTGCGCGTGGCGACGCGTCACGCAACAACGGACTGGACGGGAGCAGCATGTCGGCAAGCATCTCGTGCGCCAACCGGTATTCCTGCCTGGCCAGGTCATCCCGACCATCCGCGGCCTCCATTTCGGCATGCGCGATATGCGCCTCTGCAGTGAGGAAGCTGTTTTCGCCCAACTCCTGCTGGCGCCAGTGAAGCACAGCGTCGATGTCAGCGCGTGCCTCTCGCGGTTTTCCGAGGCGCAGCTCGCTCCAGCCCGATATCAGTTGCGCAGTGTGCTCGGGGGATGCGTCGCGCCCTGCGAAGAAGCGCTGCACCGTAATAGCTAAGTTTGCTGCCTGTGCATAGTTGTGCAGGGCAAAGTCGGCCTCAGCTTTGTCCAGCTGCAGTGTTTGATGCAAGTCGGGCAGTTTGGCCAAAGGCTGGATGTGCCGCTCGTAATTCAAGGCGGCCTGGGCCTGCCCGGAGGCTAGCAAGGCTTCCGCAATGCGTAAACGATGACTGAAAAGAATGTAGCGTCCTGATGCTTTCCATTGGCCGAGGATGCGCGTCAGATCAGCCGCCGCCGAGGGATCGCCGCGCAAGCCGTCCAACGCGCGGCGCTCGTAGCGCGCCACGTCCATCGAGCGCTCATCGTTTTTGCCGAGCGCGGTGTAGGCCAGCAACGACTGATCCAAAAGGTCGATGGATTGGGTGAGGTGGCCCCGCATGCGCGCCACCAGGGCGGCCTGAAGATCGTACTCGCCGCCGATGGAGTTGTCCTTGTTGACTGCATTGACGGCGAGCATCGAGACCATGGCTGCGGCCGCTTTGCGCATTTGACCGTCGTAGGCCAGCGCCAGCCCGTAGATCTCGTAGCTGCCGGCCATCATGGGATGGGTTGGCCCGTAGACATCGCGACGTGCCTGTAACAAACGATGCAACACATCCACCGCCTGGCCGGCATGACCGGTATGCAGGAGCATCATTCCGCGCATATCCAGTGCCTCAAGCGTCTGCATGGCGTGCGGACCGCGGCCATAGGTGAGCCGCGTTACTGCTGTATCCAGTTCCGCAGTGGCCTGATCGAGCTTTCCCTGCCCAAGGTCCATCATGGCCTGCTCGTAGGCTGCATCGCCCTCGGTCGCCGCACGTGGGGCATCGCCAAGATGCTTGGCATAGGAGCGCACGCGGTCCAAGTGGCGTTCTTCATCGGCTGGATGGTGCCGGTAGTAGTCGCTGCGGGCGAGGATCAGCTCCGCTTCGGCACGGCGCGCATAGTCGTCGGCACGTAGCCGTGCAAGCGCAGCTCGCGCCATTGGTACCGCTGTAACGGTGCGATCCTGGTCGTCCTGCTGCCTGGCCAACTGCAAATCGATCCAGCCGGCCTGCGGCGAGCTCGAGCCATACATCTTTACCGCCAAGCGTTGCGCCTGCTCAGCTAGTTGATCTGCACGCGCGTATACCCCGATACCGTCGTAGCTGCGTGCCAAGGCATACAGCAAAGCAAAGCGCTCACCGTTTGAACCGATCGCCGTCTGACCATCCATCTGGGCGTACGCGGCGTCCAGCAAGTTGCGCGCGGTGAGATGGGCGTCGGCCACGTGGCCAGGGTCCGCCTCGGCGAACACGTTGACCATGAAATCGCGTGTGGCCGAGCTGATGCGCTCCTCGCGCAAGGCGACGTGTGCCTGCCAACTGGCGACGGCGGATATTGTCAGCAAGCCAATCAACGCGATGGCCCCCAGCGCAACGCCAATCCGGTTGCGTCGGGCAAAGCGCATCACCACGTAACCGCGTCCACGACGCAAGCTGATGGGCCTGTGCTCAAGCACGCGCTGCAGGTCGGCCGCGAGGGCACCGGCGGAACGGTAGCGCTGCGCAGGGTCGACAGCCATGGCCTTGTGCACGACCAGCGCGAGGTCGCCGTGAAGAGCTGACATGCGTCGCTTTAGCGCGCCATCACCGGGTACAGCCCCAGCGTCATCGGGACGGAGACATTGCCCGGTCAACAACTCGGCAAAAATGGCGCCCAAGGCGTAGATGTCGCTGGCGGTGGTGCCGGGTTGTCCAGCATGTTGTTCGGGCGCCGCATATTCTGGCGTCAGCGGGTTCGGCCCCGTACTCTCGGCCGCATCGGCACCTAGCAGTCGCGCAATGCCAAAATCAAGCAGCACCGGCTGGTTGTCGGCGCGCACGAGAATGTTGCCGGGCTTCAGATCAAGGTGTGCAACCAACTGACTATGCGCGTATGCCACCGCTTCGCAGACGCGAATCATCAGGGCGATGCGCGCCTGGGAGTCTTTGCGGCCATCGGTGCAGGCCGTCGTTATCGGCTGACCTTCGACGAACTCCATGGCAAACCACGGGCGGTTCTCTGCATCGAGCCCGCCGTCGTAAAGCCGTGCGATGCCAGGATGCTGCAATCGAGCAAGTATGTTTCGCTCCTGCAGAAAGCGCGCCCGACTGTAGGGATCTAGCACGCTGTCCAGAGTGAGCTTGACGGCCACCGTCTGTTCAAAGCCGCCCGCGATGCGTTCGCCGGCAAACACCACACCGTTTCCGCCGCGGCCGATCAACCGAGTCAGGCGATAAGGCCCTATCGAGCGTCCCAACCATGATTGATCGTCACAGCTTGCGTCCTTCATCAGGTTATCAACCGCGCTTGCGACTGCGCTTTTCAGCGCGTCATCCAGTGAATCAGCTTGCGCGTCGGCTTTCAGCAATAGTACGCACTCGTCGCGCAGCGTTACGTCTTCGCCTTGAAGCGAGTCCAGCCACGCCTTTCGACTTTCTGGTGCGCGGTTGAGAGCCTCATCAAACAGCCCAAGCAATCTGGACCATCGATCGGCATCACCATCGGCGTTCACGTTGCACGGCTCAGATAGTTTTCAAGATAGGCTCGCGCATGACGCCAGTCTCGCTGAACTGTCCGCTCGCACAAGTCGAGTAGCCGCCCAATCTCGTCAAACTCCATGCCGGCAAAGAAGCGGCACTCAACTACCGACACCAGCCTTGGGTTGATGGCTTCAAGATGATCCAGCGCCTGCGCGACGTCGATCAGATCGAGCGTGCGATCAGGCATGCTTGGCTCATGGTTATCGATGGCGGTATGTGCTACACCTGCGCCGCGCTTGGCTGCCATTCGTGACCTTACGTGATCCACGATTACGTAACGCATGGCCTTGGCAGCCAGTGCGAGAAAGCTCTCTCGCCCATCGTTGTTCATTTGCCGGCCGCCAACCCTGAGATAGGCTTCATGCACCAACACCGTTGTGCACAACGTGGTTCGTGGCTGCGCGTGCAATTGCCGACGCGCAAGGCGTCGCAATTCGTTGTACAATGCTTCGAACTGGACAGAAGCAATAGAAGGCGCGGAATCAGGCACGGACTGAACAGAAGTACACGTGACTGGTGCGCTCATGCAATTTACATCGTCCATACTGCCTCCCCTGTGCGGAACCAGCTGAAAGCCGTTCCTCTGTCGTAGTTTATGCGTTTTCGGTGACGCTGAAGTCAACCAACAGGGCTTTTCCGGTGGTCGCTTGATTCGAAGCGACCTGATTAGTCCGATTTCGGACCCTTGCCGCCTACGAGCACAACACGCGCTCCGGCGCGCCGGACACCGCCGAGTTCGGTCCCCTGATCGAAAAGACGGCAGGTCGTTTCACCCACACGGTCAACCTGATCTGGGAAAAGCAGCTGGGTGCCGGCGCCGCAGG
>DAIAZB010000523.1 GCA_027443745.1 Thiomonas sp.
CGTCAGGCAGGGCATCCCCTGCAGTGTGTGATGGAGGCCATTTAGGAGAGTGTCATGATTGCCCAGGAACTGGAAGTCAGTTTGCATATGGCCTTTGTCGAGGCGCGTCAGCAGCGGCACGAGTTCATCACCGTGGAGCACTTGTTGTTGGCGCTGTTGGACAACCCGTCGGCCGCGGAAGTGCTGCGCGCCTGCTCCGCCAACCTCGATGATCTGCGCAAGAGCCTGGCAGCCTTCGTCAAGGAAAACACCCCTGTGGTGCCGGGTTCGGACGATGTGGATACGCAACCCACGCTGGGTTTTCAACGCGTCATTCAGCGCGCCATCATGCATGTGCAGTCGTCCAGCAACGGCAAGAAGGAAGTCACCGGCGCGAATGTGCTGGTCGCCATCTTCAGCGAGAAGGATTCGCACGCGGTGTATTACCTGCACCAGCAGGGCGTGACGCGGCTGGACGTGGTGAACTTTCTCTCGCACGGGATTCGCAAGACCGACCCGGTGGAGCCTGCCAAGCCTTCCAGCGGTGGCGCAGCCGATGATGACGAGAAGGAGGCCAAGGAAACGCCGCTCGACCAGTTCACCCAGAACCTCAACCAGTTGGCACGCGAAGGGCGGATCGACCCCCTGATCGGTCGCGAGGCCGAGGTGGAGCGGGTCATTCAGGTGTTGTGCCGTCGACGCAAGAACAACCCCTTGCTCGTGGGTGAAGCGGGTGTTGGGAAAACCGCCATCGCCGAGGGTCTGGCCTGGCGCATCGTGCAGGGACAGGTGCCCACCGTGCTGGAGCAGGGGGTGGTGTATTCCCTGGACATGGGCGCGCTACTGGCTGGCACCAAATACCGCGGTGATTTCGAACAGCGGATCAAGGCGGTGATCAAGCAGATCAAGGAATTGCCGCACTCGATTCTGTTCATCGACGAGATCCACACCTTGATCGGTGCCGGGGCCGCCTCGGGCGGAACACTGGACGCTTCGAATCTGCTCAAACCGGCGCTGACATCCGGCCAGTTGCGCTGCATTGGTGCAACGACGTTCAATGAATATCGCGGTATTTTCGAGAAAGATGCGGCGTTGTCGCGGCGTTTCCAGAAAATCGACGTCGTCGAGCCCAGCATCGAGCAAACCGTGGAAATCCTCAAGGGGCTGAAGTCGCGCTTCGAGGAGCACCACGGCGTGAAGTACGGCGCCGGTGCACTGGCAGCAGCGGCTGAACTGTCGGCCAAGTACATCAACGACCGGCATCTGCCCGACAAGGCCATCGACGTGATCGACGAAGCCGGTGCGGCACAGCGCATTCTGCCCAAGAGCAAGCAGAAGAAGACCATCGGCAAAACCGAGATCGAGGACATCGTTTCCAAAATTGCTCGTGTGCCGGTGCATAGCGTCACCATGGACGATCGTTCCAAACTGCGCAATCTGGAACGCGACTTGAAGAACGTGGTTTTTGGTCAGGACGAGTCCATCAATGCCCTGGCCGCCGCCATCAAAATGGCACGCTCGGGCCTGGGCCGGCCGGAGAAGCCCATTGGCGCCTTCTTGTTCAGCGGGCCGACGGGCGTGGGCAAGACCGAGGTGGCGAAACAACTGGCTTTCGTGCTCGGCATCGAGTTGGTGCGCTTCGACATGTCCGAGTACATGGAGCGGCACACCGTGTCGCGCCTGATTGGCGCGCCTCCGGGCTATGTCGGCTTCGACCAGGGAGGTTTGCTGACCGAGGCCATTTCCAAGAGACCCCATGCGGTGCTGCTGCTCGATGAGATCGAGAAGGCACATCCGGATGTCTACAACGTGCTGCTGCAGGTGATGGACAACGGCACCCTGACCGACAACAACGGGCGCAAGGCCGACTTCCGCAATGTCATTGTGATCATGACAACCAATGCGGGCGCCGAAGCCATGCAGAAGAGCACCATGGGCTTCACCTCCAAGCGCGAGCGTGGTGACGAGATGGTCGACATCAAGCGCATGTTCTCGCCCGAGTTCCGCAACCGGCTCGACGCCATCATCAACTTCCGTGCGCTCGACGAAACCATCATCCTGCGCGTGGTCGACAAGTTCCTGCTGCAACTCGAGTCGCAACTCACCGAGAAGCGCGTCGAAGCCACCTTCACCGATGCCTTGCGCAAACATCTTGCCGCTGATGGGTTTGACCCGCTGATGGGCGCCCGCCCGATGCAGCGCCTGATCCAGGACACCATCCGCCGCGCCCTCGCCGACGAATTGCTGTTCGGCAGGCTGGTGGACGGAGGCCGGGTGACGGTGGATATCGACGAACACGGCAAGGTCACGCTCGACATCTCCGAGCCCGATCCCAAGCCGCGCAAGCGCGAGGCGGAGGATGCGCAGGTCTGAGCCTTGATGCGGACCGGGTGGAATGCAGCGGCCCCCCGCGCCGCATTCCACGTGGCGCTCAGCGTTTCAGCTCCAAGCCGTTGGCAAGCTGGCCGAGGGTTTCGAGCACCATGCGGCGCGGCTGAATGCGCACCCCATGGCGCTGTTCCAGTGTGGTGACCGCGCGCATGGCCAGCAGGGAATGACCGCCGAGGTCGAAGAAATTGTCGCTGACGGCGATCTGCTCCGTGCCCAACAGTTCGGCCCAGACCGCTGCAATGGCGTTTTCGGCCGGGCTGTTCGGGGCGGCTTGCGCGCGAGGACGATGGCGAGCCTGGGAACTCTCCGTCGAGGGCGGCGGTAATGCGCCGCGATTGATTTTGCCGTTGGGCAGGCGGGGCAGGGTGGGCAGCGCGACCACATGCTGCGGCAGCATGTGGTCGGGCAGGCGCTCGCGCAAGGCTTCGCGCAGGGCGGAAACCTGCAGCGCCTGGCCCGCGGCGGGTACCACATAGGCCACCAGCCGCACGTCTTGCGCGCTTGGGGCGTGCGTGGAGACCACCGCATCGGCCACCTGCGGCAGCGCCAGCAAGGCCGCCTCGATTTCCCCCAGCTCGATGCGAAAGCCGCGCAGCTTCACTTGATGATCCAGCCGGCCCAGGTGCTCCAACTGACCATCGTGGCGCCAGCGCCCGAGGTCGCCGGTTTTGTAGAGGCGGGCCTCCGGGTTCTGACCGAACGGGTCGGCGATCAAGCGCTCGACGGTGAGTTCCGGGCGACGCCAGTAACCCAGTGCCACCCCGGCCCCGCCGATGTGGATTTCACCCGGAACGCCGATCGGGCAGCAATGGCCGTGCGCATCGAGCACCCAAACCTGGGTGTTGGCAATGGGGCGGCCTATGC
>DAIAZB010000524.1 GCA_027443745.1 Thiomonas sp.
GCGGCTGCCGCTGGTTTCCTCGCGTGGAAAGCGTACGGCCGCGGTGGCATCGCCGTGTTCGGTGATGTACGCAGTGGCAAGGCCGGCGTTGTGGATGGTGGCCGGGTGGTAGTGCGTATCGGCCGGCACGTAGATGCTCACGGCCAGCGGCTGCAGCGGCTTCACGTCCATCGTCAGCGGATCGCTGAGCACGCTTTCACCCTTGGCAATGATGACGGTCGGCTTGCCGTGGAACAGCAACAGATGATCGCTGCCGGGCACCGTATCCGCCGCACCGGCACTCAACGCCACATGCACCGGACCCAGCGTGACCGGCACGCTGCCGAGCAGGTTGGATAGGCGCACGCGCAGCTCCGACCCGCCGATGCTGGTACGCACCACCTGCCGCACGGTCTGCGCATCCAGCACCGGGCCGGCGGTGTCTGGCGCGGCGGCCCATGCATCCGCCCAGGCGCGGTGTCCGTTGCCGTCGGCGGCCATGGCGCCGGCCGCCAGCGCCGAGATCGCTCCGGCCAATACCCACTTCGTTATCCGATGCTGCATGTCATTCCTCCCGTGTTGTCCTTGCGATATGGGTGCCTCAGCGCGGCACTTTCAGTGCCTTGCCGTCGTACTCCACGCGCTGGTCGCGGCTGCCGTCCAGCGCATCCGCACTCGGGTGTGCCAGGTCGATGCGGCGGATGATGAACTGCCGTTTCGCCGGAGCGCCGCCGCCGTCGCCCTCGCGCTTGCCGAGCGTCACCACACCGGTCGCGTCGTCGTAGTCCAGCGGGATACGCGAGTAGTGGCCGTGCTCGTAGCCATAGTCGGTGCCGTCGTCCTCGTACAGCGAGGTATGGCCATCGGCGCCCGTATAGACCAGCAGGGTGATCGGCGCGTCAGGCTTCTCGTTGCTGTACTGCTCCGCCGGCCCGGTGGGCACGATGGCGCCTGCACGCACGAACAGCGGCATGCGCGCCAGCGGCGCCGGCGCCTGTACGGTCTGCCCGCCGGCGTAGCGCTTGCCGGTGTTGAAGTCGTACCAGTCGGTGCCGGCTGGCAGGTAGACCGCGCGACTGCGTGCTTCGTAGCGCGTCACCGGCGCCACCAGGAAAGCCGGGCCGAACATGTATTCGTCGCCGATGGCGCGCACCTTGGGGTCGTGCGGGAAATCCATCGGCAAGCCGCGCATGAGGGTGCCGTCATGCCACCAGGTGTCCGCCGCCTGGGTGTAGATGTAGGGCAGCAGGCGATAGCGCAGGCGGTCGTACCAGGCCAGCGCGTCGTACACCGGCGAGCCCGGCGGCGCGATGTTGTAGATCTCGCGCTTCACGCCCTGGCCGTGCGAGCGGAAGATCGGGCTGAATGCGCCGAACTGGAACCAGCGCAGGTTGAGCTCGCGCCACTCGGCCAGGTTCTTCGCATCCGGCTTCAGGTAGCGATCTTCGATCGCGTAGCCGCCGATGTCGGTGGTCCAGTTGGGGATGCCTGACAGCGAGAAGTTGATGCCCGCGGCGATCTGATCGCGCAGGTTGCTCCAGCGCGCCACCACGTCGCCGCTCCAGCTGGCGGCGGCGTTGCGTTGCTGCCCGGCGAAGGCCGAGCGGGTGAGGATGAACACGCGCTTGTCCGGGTAGGACTGGCGGCTGCCCTGGTACACCGCGGTGGTGGTCATCAGCGGGTAGCTGTTGAAGAAGGCAGCACCCGGGCCCAGCGCGGTCGGGCTCATCAGCAGCTTGCGCTCGGCGATGCTGGTGTTGGAGTTGATGTCCGGCTCGGTGGCGTCCAGCCACCAGGCATCCACGCCGAGGTCGCCCAGGTTCTCGCGGATCTGCCGCCAGTAGATGCGTCGTGCCTCGGCCGAATACGGGTCATAGAAGGAACTGAGATAACCCGGCCCCACCCAGTCCTTGACGCCCTCCTCGATGTTGCGCTGATAGATGTGGCCGCCCGCCGCCAGCTCCTTGTAGTTCTGCGTGGTCGGGTAGAACTTGGGCCACACCGAGATCATGAAGTGGACATGCTCGCCGTGCACCTTCGCGATCATGCCCCTGGGGTCGGGATAGCGCGTCCTGTCGAACTGGTGCGAACCCCAGGCGTCGTCCTTCCAGTAGCGCCAGTCCTGCACGATGTTGTCCAGCGGCAGGCCAAGCCTGCGGTAGCGCGCCACGGTGCCGAGCAGTTGCGCCTGGGTCTCGTAGTGATCGCGGCTCTGCCAGAAGCCGTAGGCCCAGCGCGGCAGCATCACCGCCTTGCCGGTCACATCGCGGTAGCCGGCGATTACGTCGTCCAGGTTGCGGCCGGCGATGAAGTAGTAATCGACCGCATGGCCCAGCTCGGAAAACAGCGAGAGCTCGTTCTGTTCTGCCGGCGGCAACGGATCGAGATGGTCGAGCGCGATGTAACCCGACTGCGGCGTCCATTCGATGCGGATGGCATGCCTTTCGCCGGGTCTCATCGCCACGGTGAAGTCGCGGTACCAGGGGTTCCAGTTCTGCCGCCAGTCGTCCAGCACCAGCTTGTGGTCGATGTAGAGCTTGAAGTAGCCACTGGCATAGAGCCGGAACTTGTGCACGCCAGCCACGTCCGAGGCCAGCGAGCCCCTCCACTCCACTGTCTGGCCCGGGCCACCGCCGACGCCCTTCGCGTCCTTCAGCGCCGTGGGCCAGCGCTTGACGTCGTCAATGTACTGATAGTCGACGCTGGCTTCGTCGCGACGCAGCTTCAGCTTGCCGTCCATGTAGTAGCTCGCGGTGAGGCCGCCGGGCCTGCCGTTGGCGTCAAACACTTTCAGTCCCTGGTCGATCAGTCGGTAGGGGCGCGGGTCGCCGAAGCGCGTGATCGAGTTGTTGTCCCACAGCACGCCGTAGTCACGCGAGGACACCACGAAGGGAATGCCGATGTCCATGTTGTGCTGGGCGAGTTCAACGTCCTTGCCCTTGTAGTCCATGACGCCTTCCTGGTGCTGGCCCAGGCCATAGAACGCCTCGTTGGCCGGCGAGGCGAACTGCTGGCGGATGGCGTAGAAGGACTGCCCCTGCACGGTCACCGGGGTGAAGCTGCGGCCGTGGGGCTGTTCGACCAGGATGGGCTTGCCATCGCGGCCATAGAAACCCACCGCGCCATCATGCAGCGACACGCGCGCCTCGATCGCAGGGGTGTCGAGGGTCACCGTGCCGGCGTGCTCGCCCACGGTGAAGTGGTCGTCGCCACCGGTCTTCAGCGCCATCAGGCTGGCCGGCAGCCCGAAGCCGCCCTGCGGCACCGCGGTGACGTGGATGATGCGGTCGGACACCACGCGCAGCCGCACCTTCTGCGGCGAGCCGTCGAGGCGGACCACGATGCCGTCGGACAGGCGGGTGATATGAGGCTGGGCGGTCGTCGCCGCCTGCACGCCTGCGCTGCAAAGGCCAAGCGCCAACAGCGCAGCAAGGGGTGGCAGTCGCATGCGGCTCATCGTGCTTTCTCCATGGTCAGGTCGGCGGCCAGCGGCGTACGGTCGGAGGCGTCGCCCACGCGGATCACGAAGCGACCCGGGTCGACCTTCCAGTCATTGTGGTCGGGGTCGTAGTAGGCGAAGGCGCGGCGATCGAGCGCAAGGGTGACGCGCCGGCTCTGTCCCGGCCCCAGGTTCACCTTCTGGAACGCCTTCAGCTCGCGCTCCGGCCGCACCACGGTGGCGGAGGGATCGCTCACGTATACCTGCGCCACCTCCGCGCCCGCACGCGTGCCGGTGTTGCGCACTTCGAACGACACCTGCACCGTATCGCCATCGCGCGCCTTCGCCGGCTTCACCTCCAGCCCGGAGAATGCGAACGTGGTGTACGAGAGGCCGTAGCCGAACGGGAACAACGGTTGCGGCTTGTGCGGATGGCTGGTGTACCAGCGGTAGCCGACGAACAGGCCTTCGCCGTAGTGGACCGTGGGGTGCGTGCCCGGCGGGTGTGGCGGCGCGTAGTAATAGTCGTGGGTGGGGTTGTCCTCCCAGCGGCGCTCGAAGCTGATCGGCAGCTTGCCTTCCGGCGAGCGCGCGCCGAACAGCACTTCGGCCACGGCACGGCCGCCTTCCTGACCCGGATACCAGTTCTGCAGCAGCGCCGGCACCTGGCCCAGCCAGTCCGCGGTGGCATAGGCGCCGCCCGAGGTCACCGTCACCACCGTCTTCGGGTTCGCCTTGGCTACCGCCTCGATCAGCGCTTCCTGGCCCCAGGGCAACGCGAAGGTGCGGTCAAAGGCCTCGCTTTCCGAGGTCGGATCGAAACCAACCGCCACCACCGCGGCGTCGGCCATCGCCGCCATCTTCAGCGCCGCCGGCGAGATCAACTCGTCCACCGGAATCACCCCCAGACCCATCCGGCTGTAGTCCACGTCGGGCAGGTAGTCGAGCCGCACCGATACCGCCTGCCCCGCCTTCAGATCCAGCGCGGCGTACAACGGTGCCTGACCCTCGCGCTTGGGCTGCACGATCACCGCCTTGCCGTCCACGTACAGCGTGTAGCTGTCCGCGCTGGCCGCCGCCGTCAGGAACAGGTAACGCCCCGCGTGCGGCGCCACGTACCGCCCGCTCCAGCGAATGCTGCGCCGCTTTACCGCCGGGGTGGTCCACAGCTCCGGCTTCCACTGGTCGACGTGGGCGTCCACCGCGGACGCAGCCGGCGTGCCGCGGAACCCGGGATTGTCGAAGGTTTCGCGGCGCAGGCCGGGCTGGCCGTCGGCGGTGGTGAAGCCGTCGCGCTTGAATACTGCATCCGGCGCTGGCAGGCCTCGGTCGTACAGCACGCGCACGCGCTGACCCAGATAATCGACGATGCCGCCGAGGATGCTCTCGGTGCGGAAGGTCTCGATGTGCGAGCTGCCGCCGGCGGTGGCGTAGCCAGGATAGGCATCGGGGCCGATCACCGCGATGGTCCTGATCGTGCCCGCGTCGAGCGGCAACAGATGGTGCGCGTTCTTCAGCAGCACCAGCGACTCGCGCGCCGAGTCCAGCGCCACTTGGTCGTTGGCGGCGTCGAACAGCGGTTGCGTCAGGTCCCGCTGCGGCCGGTCGAGGAAGCCGAAGCGCACCGCGGTGCGCAGGATGCGTCGCACCTTGTCGTCCAGTTCTGCCGTGGACAAGCTACCGTCGCGCAGGGCCGGCAGCAGCAGCGCGGGCCGCATCTTGTCGGCCGCGGGCATCTCCAGGTCGAGGCCAGCCTTGAAGGCCTTGAGTCCGTTGTCCACCGCACCCCAGTCGGACATGAAGATGCCGTCGAAACCCCAGTCGTGCTTGAGGATGCCGCTCACCAGGCTGCGGTTCTCGGCGGTGTACTCACCGTCGAGCTGGTTGTAGCTGCTCATCACCGCGCCGACATGGCCCTGCTTCACCGCCATCTCGAACGCACGCAGGTAGATCTCGTGCAGCGGCCGCGGCGCGATGACCGAATTGAGTTGGCGCCGCTCATACTCTGAGTTGTTGGCCGCGAAGTGCTTGATCGTGGCCACTACGCCCTGGCTCTGGATGCCATCGATCAGGCCCACGGCGGTGCGACCGGCCAGGTAGGGGTCCTCGCCGTAGTACTCCATGTTGCGGCCGTTCTGCGGCGCACGGTAGATGTTCAGGCCGGGGCCCAGCAGGAAGCTGATGCCGCGCGCGCGCGCATCGCGCCCCATCGCCGCGCCGACGCGCTTTGCCAGCGCGGGATCCCAGCTCGCCGCCAGCCCGATGCCGGCAGCGTAAGCGGTGGATTTGCCGCCCAGGCGCACACCGTAGGGTCCGTCCGACATGCCCAGCGCCGGCAGACCGATCGACGGCACGGCGCGGATGTCGAAGCCGTCGGTGCCACCGATCAGTGCGACCTTCTGCTCCAGCGTGAGCCTCTGCACCAGGGTATCGACGCGATGCTCGACGGCGGGCGAATCGGGCTGCGGCTCGGCTGCCAGTACCGGCCGGGCGAGGCCGGCGAGCAGCATGGCAGCGGAAAGCACTTTCCAACGGATCATGCAGACATCCTTCAGTACGTGGCCAGCTTGACGCGCAGCCACTGCGGTGCGCTGGTGAGATTGAGGCCGTAGTCGGTCTGGTCGCCGTTCCACACGCGCAGGAACTGCCATCGGCCGTCCACGTAGCGGCCTTCCTCGACGCGCTCGAACAGCGAATGTTTGCCGGCGTTGCGGCCGGAAGGCTGAAAGCTCACCCGCGCGTGTTCGCCGGCGACCAGATATTCATCGCGACCGAGCCGCACGATCAGCACCCCACCCCGCGGCGTCGGATTGCCCCGCGGCGACGGAGTGCCGAATTGCGGCAGGCCATAGCCGATGTGCGCGGTCCAAGCGCCCAGTTCGAGCTGCTGGCTGTGCGCCTGTTCCGGCTCGGACGCACCCCACACCCTGCCTTGGAAATTCGCCTTGGCGACCAGCGACGCGATCGGGCGCAGCAGCGCGTAGTCCAGCGCGAACGGCTTCAGCGTGTCCGCATCAACCTTGCGCGCGCCCAGCGGCCAGTTGGAGTAGCCGGTGTAATCCATGCCGAACGGCGAGAAGCCGATCGCACCATGCCCAAGCGCTGCGAACACGTAGCGTGCATAGGGCGCTGCGTTGCCGGTCTCCCCGACGAAGAGCGGATTGTCGGCGCGACTGTAGCGATCCAGCACGGCCGTGTACTTCGCGTACTCTGGCAGATAGATGTCCGGCGCGATCAGGTCGAGCGAAGGTGCTGCCACACGCCATATGCCGAGCACGTTGTCGGTGGGGCCACCACTGGAATAGCTGCCCGGCGGGCCGGGATGGAACGGATCGCGCAGCGCCACGTTGGCGTACATCGGTAGGTCGTAGGCCGCCTTGCCCGCGGCGGCAACCTGTTCCACATAGTGTGCGATGACCCAGGCGTAGGAAAACTCCGCGGCATCACTGCCGAACACACTTGCCCAGGTGCCAGCGCGACGCCCGGACACGCCCGGCAAGCTACCGGCGCGGCCGGTCTTGGCCAGCACCGCAGCGGGCACCGGCGATTGCAGCAGCTTGTCGCCGGCGGCGGAATAATCGCGTTCGGTGCCGTAGGTGCCCGTTTCGTTTTCCACCTGCACCATGATCACGGTATGGCGATCGCCGTCGATCGCGCGCAGGTGTTTCATCAAGGCCACAAAGGCGGTGCGGTCGGCATCGAGCGTGGACGAGGCGAACGGCGACAGCGAATCGAGCGTGTCGCCATCCTTCCTCAACACGCGCGGAAAGCGCCGGTTGTCCAGCTTCACCCACGCGGGTGCGTAGGCCGGGCCGTTGTTCTTCCAGGTGGCGAACCAGAGCAGCACCAGGCGCAGGTGGTGCTCGCGCGCCTGCGCGACCAGCGTGTCGAGGAAGCTGAAGTCGAAATGGTCTTCGGTCGGCTCGATCTGCTCCCAGGCGATCGGCACCTGCACGGTGTTCACCCGAAGCGCGTCCATCGCCGGCCACACCTTGGGCAGCATCGCCGGCCAGGCGCTGGAGTTGTTCACCTGCGCACACAGCATCAGGTAAGGCTGGCCGTCCACCAACAGCATGTGGCGGCCATGTTCGCTGAGCACGCGTGGCAGCGGGGTGGCGGCCGCAGGACGCGCGACGAGGATGCCGAACGCAAGCAGCAGCGCGGCGGCAAACGAGCAGGGCCTCACGGCGCGGACTCCGCGGGCCCGGCATAGATGATGCCGCGTCCACCGGTGGCCAGGTACACGCGGCCGAACACACGCGGGTCGCCTGTGAGGTGAGTGATGCGGCCATACTGGTGCGCGTCGTCGTTGATGCGCTGCCAGTGCCGTCCGTCGTCGAGCGAGCGGAACAGGCCTTGCTGCTGCCTCCGACCGTAGCGGCCAGCCACGAAAAGCACGGGCGAGCGCCGGCCCGGCGCGGGCTTGCCGAAGCCGAAGGCGTCGACGCCGGCGATCCCAGGCAGCACCTGTCGCACGCGGCCCGCATCGTCGCCGCGCATCAACGGCAGGTCGCGCGCGGCGAGATAAAGCACACCTGCCGCATCGGGCGCAGCCTGCAACTGCACGTGGTCGTGTCCCCGCGCGGCGGCACCGAGTTCGCCGGCCAGCGGTGCGAAGTTCGCGCCGCCGTCATGGCTCGCGTACAGCGCGCCGCTGCGCGGATCGAACGCATAGCAGCGGCGAGGATCGATGCGGTCACCCAGCACCTTCACGCCGCCCGGCAGACCCGCCACGGCCTGCCAGCGGCGTCCAAAGTCATGCGTGAGGTAGACGTGCTTCGCGTGGCGCGGCGCCCACAGCACGCCTTCGCCGTCGGCCGTCCACGCGATGCTGCCCGCGCCGTCGCCGTCCGGCGGTTCGCTGGCGAAGGCCCGCCAGTGCCGGCCGCCGTCGACCGACCAGGCCGCGCGCACCGCCGGCCCGAACGGTTCGCGCAGGTAGCCGCTGCGCACGATGCGCTCCGGCCGCAACCCCGCGTAGTCGATCGCCTCGCTGTTGGCGTAGCGCGGCGGCGCCTGGAACTGCAGGGGCGCCACATCGAGATCGTCATGGCGGTAGCCGTCCAGATCGCCTAGCGCGCTCAGCAGGTGCGCTCCCTGCGGCGGGCTGATCAGGCCCAGCGGCACGGTTTCCTCCAGCCCGCGGTCGGCAAACGTCCAGTGCACCTCGCCGCCCGCGTCGAGCTGCCCCATGTCATGCGTGGACCACACGCCGTAGCCGGTGACGAAGATCGCGTGGTCCGGATCGAACGGATCGATGGCCACGGTGGTCATCCAGTGCGGCGTGTGCTCGACCGTCCAGGGCGCACCACGCCGGTCGAACACCGAATGTGCGAATACCTCGGTCCAGTGCGCGCCGCGGTCGGTACTGCGGAACAGCAGGTCGTGCGGCGTGTAGCGATGGTGCGTGCTGGCGACCAGTACCCTCGGATCGGAGGGCGCCACCGCGACGTCGCCCCAGCCGAAGCCCAGGGGCTTGCCATGGCCATGGATCGGCGTGATGTTCGTCCAACGGCCGCTGCCCGGTTGCCAGCGCCAGATCGCGCCGTCGTTCATCGTGTCCGGGCCGGGCTCGTCGCCATAGCTCAGGTAGTAGTCGCCGTCGCTGGCGCGGTGCATGTGGCTGGGTCGCAGGCCCACGGGCTGGCCCGGCACGGCGCTCCAGCTGCGGCCACCGTCAGCTGAAACGAACAGGCTGGTCTGCCGGGTGGACACCCCGGCGTAGACCACCGGCGTCGGCTGGCCGCGCCGGCCGCTGGCCGGATCGAACGCCACGAACACGATGCCGATGGGCTGGGTGCGCCAGGCGTTGCTGGCGCTGGCAGACGGCGCGGTGGCCGCGGCCGGGAAACTGGCTACTCGGGTCCAGTGCGCGCCACGGTCAGCGCTGCGCCACAGGCCGGCGTCGCGGGAACCTAGGAACAGCACGCGGCCGTCGTTCGGATCCACCGCTAGCCGCTCGCCGTTGCCGCGCCCGAGTTCGTTGCCGCCGAGTTTGAACGGCAAGTTGACGCGCTGGAAGCTGCGACCCTGGTCATGCGAGCGCAGGATCGCCGCATCGCCCGCCTGGGGCGTGGTGTACATGCCTGCGGCGAGGTACAGCCACTGCGGATCGGAGGGATCGACCGCGAGGCTGTCGATGCCGAACAGGTTCTCGTCCTTTGCGGTGATCCAGTCGGTCAGCGGCTGCCAGCGTTTGTGCGCCGGGTCCCAGCGGTAGGCGCCACCCACGTCGGTGCGGGCGTAATAGAGGCCACGCACCGATGGGTGGAAGAGCAGGCCCGAGACGTAGCCACCGCCACCGATGCGCACGCTACTGAAGCGATACGGAATGGCGGCGGGTTGACTGGCGTGGACATTCAGCGCGAACAATAAAGCACAGGCAATGATGCCGATGTTTCTGGACATGTCGAGGGCGCTCTTTCGCAAGCCTGTCGCCATCCCGGACTGGGCATCGAACGTGCCGGAATGCTTTGAGCCTTTTCCGGTGTCCGGCAAGGCACCCGACGCCGGATGCCTTGCCCGTTGCCACAAACCCCTTCGAGTACCCGGGAAACGCACGGTCAGAACGTCATGCGCAGTGTGAGCGCATAACGGGTGTCGTTCACGTACCAGGAGGTGATGTGCTTGCCGGATGCGTTCTGATCCATGATCGTGCGCTGTACGGCGTTGTTGAGGTTGTTCATCTCCAGGCCGAGCTTCACGTGCTGGTTGAACGCGTAGAAGATCGAACCGTCCAACTGGCCGTAGGCATCGGCGAACACCGGCAGCTTCCACGGAATGTTGTTGTCGGTACCGTTGTAGCCATTCGGACCGATCGACAGCAGGTACTGGCTGCGCCAGTTGTAGGCCAAGCGCATCTGCCAGGAGCCGTGCTCGTAGAAGCCGGCGACGTTGAAGGAATCCCTCGACAGTCCGTCTGCCGGGAGGGTGCCGTAGGTGGAGCCATCCGTGTCGATCGGCACCGCGGTGGTGTCGTTCGGCACACGGGTCCTGCTCCGGATGTAGGTGTAGTTCGCCGACATGCCGAAGCCCTTGACCGGCAGGAAGTCGAAGAACTGGTTCCAACCGATTTCGGCGCCGTCGATGTTTGCATTGCCCACATTCACCGGACGGGTGATCAGGTACTGATAGTTGTTGCCGTCGACACCCGGATACGAGACGAACCGCGACTCGTTGCGGAAATAGTCGCTGATCCCCTTGTGGAACAGGTTGATCCAGGCCATGCCGCCGCGGTCCTGGTCGAAATACCACTCCAGCGACAGATCAAATTGGTTGGCCTTCATCGGCGTGAGGTAGGGATTGCTGTTGGAGGTTCCCGTGAGGGTCAGCTTGTCGATCGGCAGGGTGGTGGTGCCGGGCGGCGGCGTATAGCCCGACAGCACGGCGGCATTGAGGATCTGGTAGGCCTGCATCTGGCTGAAGTCCGGCCGCGCGATCGCCTTGGAAAAGGCGAAGCGCGTGATCCAGTTCGGGGCGAACTCCCACTTCACGTTGAAGCTGGGCAGGATGTCGGTGTACTCGTTGCGGGCGCTGATGGGAGCGGACTGCCCCGCCCCCAGATACGGAGCCAGCGCCTGGTTGGGATACACCAGGAATCCATCCGCGGAGTTCCGGGTCCTCACCGCGCGCACGCCGATGTTGCCGCTCAGGTTGGCGTCGTCCACCCCGAAATCGAGCATGGCGTACGCCGCATAGGTCTTTTCGTGCTGGACATTGGTGTGCGCGGCATCGAGCAGCGTGGGCTGGTACGGAACGTTGTAGCCGCCGCCGATGTAGTACGGAATGGCAGCGTTGTGGATGGCCGCATAGCTGCCCGGATAGCCGAGCGCGGTCGACAGCACCGGCGCATAGAATGCGCCCGGTATGCCGGCGCCGCCCTTGTAGAAATTGTTGAACGTATCCAGGTGTACCAGGCTGGTATTGACCGTGCTGCTCAAGTCCAGGCCGGGCATGGCGCCACCGGGGATCGCCCAGTACTGCATCCAGGTCTGGAATACGGGCATCCAGTTGTAGCCAGTGTCGATGTTGTTGGCATAGCGATTGGTCAGGCGCACGCCTGCCTTGACTCCCTGCACGAATCCGTCGACGAAGCTGTGGTCGATGTCGGCGCGCCAGGCCAGTTCCTTCGCGTAGTTCTGATCCTGGTGGTCCATGGTGAACCCCCAGTAGTAATTGGCGGGGTTCGCGGTGAAGCTGGTATCGACGCCAATGCGCGGCGGGTTGGTGCCGTTCAGGGCGACGTCGATATAGGGCACGTTGGTGCCCAGTGCCACTGTGGAATCCAGGCTGTTGGTGGTGGCCTTGACGAGCTGCAATGAACTCGTGAGGTCGGTGCTCGTGCCCAGTCGCCACCGCATTCCGGTAGAGAAGTCCGTGGTTTTGGAGCGACTGTCGGATGCGCGGATATCGGTACCCATCGGCACGCCGCCGGGCTGCGTGAGGCGACCGGACTGGAACACACCGCCATTGATCTGGCTCGGCTGGCTGGCGTCCACCACCACCTGGGTCGGATCATTGCTGACGAAGATCGCATCCTCGTCCCAGACCTCGTGGTACTTGCTCTGGAACGCGGTGGCATAGAGGTCGAGGTCGTTGCTGGGGCGCCACTGGAAGGCCAGATAGTAGCCGTCGCGCTTACGGTTGTACTGCAACGTGCGCCAGTCGGCACCGCGCGGCACCCAGATGCCTGCCGCGTTCTTGAAGAACGGACGCACGAACAGGCCATCGGTGCGCGTCGTCAGGCGGGAATCGGCAACGTCGACGAGGATGCCCATTTCGCCGAGGCTTGTGTTCCAGCGATTGCTGTAGAGCACGGAGGCGGACGGCTTGTACTTCTTACTGAAGTCGCCGTAGTTCTCGCTGGCCGAAGCAGCGATCTTCTGACCGTGGAAGTCGAAGGGCATGAAGGTGCGCAGGTTCACCGTGCCGCCCAGGCCACCCTCGATCATGTCGGCCGTCTGGTTCTTGTAGACGTCGACGCCGGACATCAATTCCGACGGCACGTCCTGGAAGCTGAGGGCGTGCCCACCGTTCGCGGAGAAAATGTCCCGGCCGTTCAATTCGGAACGCACCTGCGTGAGTCCGCGCACCTGCACGCCACTGCCTTCCGCGGAGAAGTGTTCCGGGTCGCCCTGCGAGAGGAAGTGGTCGATGGTGACGCCAGGAATGCGCGACAGGGTTTCCGTGACGCTGCGATCCGGCAGCGCGCCGATATCGGTGGCAGACAGCGAGTCGACGATGGTATCGGCATCGCGCTTGATGTCCTGCGCCTTCTCGACCGATGCACGAATGCCGGTCACCACGACGGCCGAGAGATCCTTGGCCTGCTTGCCACTGCTCTTCGCAGCCAGCTTTTTCGGAGATTTCGTGTCGGCGGCGGATGCCGCCGGCGTGGCCTGGTCCTGCGCCTGTCCTCGGGCAGCTTCGGCAGCCGGCTGCGCATGCAGCTCCAGCGATCCGCAGCACAGCAGCGCCAAGGCAATCGCTCCCGACAAACGCGCCATCGGCAACCTGTTCATCGAACGGCGACGCTCTGCATCAAACGTGAACTTATCCGGCATGATGAGCCCTCCCCAAGAATTGACATGGCCGACCTGTTCGAATGTCCGTCGGCTCTACCCCGTTACCCTTGCCCAGCATTCCCGAGTCCCTCCACCCGGTGACGCTGGCGTGTATTGATGCTGTCGCGACGTACTAAAGTCGTACAATTGCGAAATCGAAAGCCGCGACTAACGTTTCTCCGTGTGCACCCGCAGCATGCATGTTGCCAAGGCTGCTTCGCCGGAAATACGCGGAGACCGGCGCTGCCGCAGCTGCAGCTGCAGCGGTGGCGTACGCAAGCTCCGTCGCCTCGCATGCTCGTGGCAGCACCCGCTGCCGCAGCGCTCCGCGGCCGTCACCGCGGGAACATGCCGCGGGTCCGGGACGGCTGGAACCCTTTCGCGCGGAGGGTCGACGGCATCGACGAACGTGCAGCCGGCGACGCGATGGGTTCCTGCATCATGCGCAACGCCGCGTCCACACCGGCATCTGGCAGCACGTCGCGCGTACCTCCACGACGCGGCGGAGGCACGGTCGCAACGGTCCGGTTGCACTCCTCGTCATCGGAAGTCCCGGCTTCGCACATCCAGGCTGCTCAGCAGTGGCGTCAGGTCGTGCAGGTGCCGGGCGATCAGGTGGCGCACGCCGCTCTCGGCCTCCAGCCTGCCTTCCACCATCAGCAGGCGCGATTCCA
>DAIAZB010000525.1 GCA_027443745.1 Thiomonas sp.
GGCCAGGCCACGAGCATGGGCCAGGTGGGCAAGTCCACTGCCGTCAGTTTCTCGCCCACGCCTTGGGCGAAGGCGTTACGGCCGAAGATGAAGACCGGAACATCGGCACCGAGTTGAAGCCCCAGGCGCTGCAACGCAGGGCGGGCCAGGCCGAGGCCCCAGAGTCGATTGAGCGCCAACAAGGTGCTGGCGGCGTCGGAGCTACCGCCGCCCAAACCGGCCTGAAGGGGAATGGACTTGCGCAGATGGATCCGAACGCCGAAGTGGCAGCCAGTATGCCGTTGCAGGAGTTGCGCCGCGCGCACGGAGAGATCATCGCCAGGCAGGTCATTGCCACCCTCACGCCAGATGGCGCCCGTATCGTTGCGCTCGAAGTCGAGCCAGTCGCACCAGTCGATGAATTGGAGCACGGTCTGGAGTTCGTGGTAGCCGTCGGCGCGGCGGCCCAGGACATGCAGGAACCAGTTGATCTTGGCTGGCGCAGGGACGTTGTATAGCGCGGTCAGACCTCCGCCTGGAGCGTCGACGCGATCGACCTCCGGCTTCACGGCCTTGTGGACTCGGGTGTTGCCGAGGCCGGGCCGGATGCCTGTGGCACCGGGAACGATGCCACGGGAGGCTCCGGTGGGGCCGGGCTCTCGTCCACGACCAGACTGAGCTGCGCAGCGGGTCCTTGGATGCGCTTGGCGTGCAGCACATGCAGCCTGCCGCCCTCGAAACGGGGCTGCACCAGCCAGCCGAGTTGCTCGAAGGCTCCATCGTCGAATCGCGTGAAGGGCAAGGCGGCGGCCGGTTCTCCACGCACCCAGTTTTGCAGGGCGGCGCGCGGCAGGGCCACGCCGAGAGCTGCACTGGTCATGTCTTCGAAAGAGGCATAGTCCTGCGTTTGTCGGCCATTGCTCAAACTGGCCGATTCGGACGTCCAGCGGGCTTGAGCCAACATCTGGCCCAGCGGGGAGAACACATCGAAATGGCCGGCGCCCCCAGCCAGCAGTTCGAGCCTGAATCCGCCGTAGAGATTGTTCTGCTCGGGAGGCTCGCCCGTGATCACCGAAATACGCCCGCTGATGTTGAGCCGCAGTTGCGTGGCCTGGACCACACTGGGTTTCGGTGCGGGAGGAATGGCACAGGCAGCAAGCAACAGCGGAAATCCCAACACCAAGGGCAGGAACCAGGCGCGGCGGCGCGCAGGTCGCAGCGCAGCCGACGCAGGCACTGCAATGCCGGGGATGCGAAGGCGACAGCTCAAAACCGCACATCCATGCGCTGCATGGCTGCCTTCACGACATCATCGTGTGGCGCGCGATCAAAGGCCTCATGCAGAATCTTTCGAGCGCGCGCCTTGTCCCCCTGGTGCCATAGCACCTCGGCCAGATGCGCCGCAATCTCCGGATCCTGCCTCGCCGCGTAGGCCTGCTCGAGTGAAGCGCGCGCTGACTTCAGATCACCCATGCGGAATTGCACCCAGCCCAGGCTGTCGAGCACGAAGGGGTTGCCGGGAGAGAGCTCGAGCGCATGGGTCACGAGCTTCAGCGCCAGCGGCAATTGCTTGTCCCGATCCGCCAGGGTGTATCCCAGGGCGTTGTAGGCCGGTTGGTAGTGGGCATGCGCAGCGATGACCCTGCGCAGCAGTGTTTCCATGTCAGCGGTGTCGCCGGCCTTCTCGGCCATCATGGCGGCTTCGTACACGTAATCCGCGTCTTGGCCGAACTGCGCCAGCCCCGTCTTGAGCACGGCATACGCCTGGGAATAGTGCTTGGCCGTGCGGTAGATCTGAGCCTGGGCGAACAGCCGCTCGCGTCGCTGTTCAGGAGTGGCGCCAGGGAGCTTGTCCAGCAATTCGAGTCCAGCATTGAGTTTGTCCTGCTCGGCGAGGATGGTGGCCTGCTGGAGGGTTACAGCCAAAGACTCCTGGCCTGGTTGGATTAGCGCCAGCCAGTGTTCGGCCTGCGAATAGTCATGCTGCTTGCGGGCTGCGTCGGCAAGCGCCAGATAGACGCGGGCGCTGTCGGCATTCGCCGTCGAAACCCCAGGCTTGCTGGCCAGGCTGAGGTAGGTCAGCAATGACCTCTGCGCTTGCAGGACCTGCTCCTGCTGGAGTTGCAATGTTCCGAGGATGAGCCAGCCCTGAGCCAGCTCAGGCCGTGCCGTGCTGAGTGCCAGGGCCTGGGGCAGCGCAATGCCGTCACGCTGCTGCCCGAGCGCCGCCTGAATCCAGGCCAGGCGCAGGTCGGCATCGTCCGGCCTGGCCGTGAAATACCGCGGCAACAGCGCGTCGGCCTGGGGCGGGTTCACGGTGTAGGTTCGCAGCAGCAAAGCCGCTGCGGCTTGCATGCCGTGGTCGGCGACCAAAGCCCTGGATGCGGCGGCAAAGGCAAGCTTGGCATCGCCGGCGCGCACCTGCAACAGGCCGATGACCACGCCAGACTGCGGTATGGATTGATAGGGAGCCAGCGACCTCTTCGCCAGATCGATAGCGGCGCGCGGGTCACTGGCGCGAGCGAACAACGACGCCAGCGACAGAATGGTTTTGGGCCGCTGCGGCTCGGGCGTGATGGCAATGATGCGGGAGATGGCCGACACCGCATCGGCGTTGCGCCCCAGCGCGACCAGCAATTGCGCCGCCCACGTCTGGGCCTTGGGCGATTCCGGCTGGGCACTGCGCCAGGCGTTCACGGCTGCAAGCGCCTGTTCAGGCGCACCCGCTGCGACCGCCACCTCGGTGGCGCGCTCGAATAGCGCCTCGGAGTTCATGTCGCGCGCCGCCTTGAGCAACTCGGTGTAGGCCACGGCCGGATGGCCGGAATTGGCTGCGATTTCACCGGTGAGCACGGCGTAGAACCACCGCGCCAGATCCTGCGCCCCAGGTTGATCGTCCTGCCTGGCCGCAGCGGCCGATCGGCTGGATTGAGCCTCGGGCGCGGCGTGCGCCGGGTGAAGCCAGGATGAGGCAGCCAACAGGGCTGCGGCAAAAACGGCAAGGCGCATGAACGAATCCTCTTGATGCGCTGATTTTAGGGTCGCTCCCCGCAACTGGAACCGCCGCCACGGATAGCCCCGAGGGAAAGTCGAACCCTTGGGCCGCCCAGGGCTGCAGCACCGTGATGACTCAAGCACAATGTCCTCATGCCTGAACTTCCCGAAGTCGAGGTCACCCGCCTGGGACTCGAGCGTGCGCTCATCGGAGCCCGCATCGACTCCATCATCCAGGGCAAGGTCCTGCGCTGGCCTCTGGGCTGCGCTCCGCAACAGCTACAGGGACAGCGCATCGAGCGGCTGGACCGGCGTGGCAAGTATCTGCTGCTGCGGATGCAGGCCGGCGATCTGCTCGTGCATCTGGGCATGTCCGGCTCGCTGCGCTGGACGGCCTCGGACCAACCCGCCGAGGCGCTGACGATGCACGATCACTTCGTCTGGATCACGGACCGCGGCCAACTCCGCTTGCGTGACCCGCGCCGCTTCGGCGCCGTGGTCTGGCAAGCAACCGGAAGTTCCACGCATGCGCTGCTCGACAAGCTCGGCCCCGAGCCGCTGGGAGCGGGCTTCGACGGCAGCGTCCTGCACCAGGCTTTACGAGGCAGAAAGGCCGCCATCAAGCCCTTACTACTGAACCAGTCCATCGTCACCGGGGTCGGCAACATCTACGCCTGCGAGGCGCTGTTTCATGCCGGCATTCACCCGCTGACTCCTGCGGGCCAGCTCTCGCAAGCGCGCTGCGAGCGCTTGGCGCAAGCCATACGCAACACCCTGGGCGCCGCCGTGGCTGCCGGTGGAAGTTCCCTGCGCAATTTTGCCCATGCCGACGGCGAACTCGGCTACTTCCAGCTCAACACTCGGGTCTACGACCGCGCCGGCCTGCCCTGCCATGCCTGTGGGGCGCGCATCAACCGGATCAACCAAGGACAGCGCAGCACCTATTTTTGCCCGCATTGCCAGAAGCGACCGGCCCAGAGACAACGACGCGCTGGCTGAATCACCACGCATGGATCCGCCAGAACCTTGGTCCCGGCATGGCAGACTCGCAACACCTGCAGACCCATCTGGCCGAATATCCTTGCGGCAAGATACGCTATGACTGTGTCCTCCATTTGCAGCCGTACTTGACCTTCGCCCATGAATGACCAGGCCCCTCCTGTCAACGCCCCCCAGGCCGCCGCTTCGCAGCTGCCGCCCCCCGAGGGGGACGAGGAAGCTTCGGGCGGCCGTGCGCTTCCTCACGACCTGCAAGCCGAGTGGACGCGCTTCGGTGCCTGGCGCGAGCAGCGGCTCGGGCGATTGGCGACGCTGTCGAAGTGGCTGCGGCAATCGGATTTCGATCCGGCGCTGTGGCAAGAAAGTTTGAACGGGCTGGAGCAGCGCCTGCGGCAAGACCTGGTGCAATTGGCCTTCGTGGCGGAATTCTCTCGCGGCAAGTCCGAGCTCATCAACGCCATTTTCTTTTCCGGCCATGGCCAGCGCATCCTGCCTGCCGGCGCCGGGCGCACCACCATGTGCCCGATGGAACTGGCCTCAGACCCGCGCTTGCCCATCGGGTTACGCCTGTTGCCGATCGAGACCCGACTCGATGCCGCGACCCTTGCGCAATGGAAAACGCGGCACGACGACTGGAGCGATTTGCCCTTCGCGGCCGACGACGCTGCAGGCATGAGCGCGGCGCTGGCGCATTTGTCGGACACGCTCGCCGTCTCGCTCGAGCGTGCCCAGGAGCTGGGCTTTTACCTGGAAGATGCCGCTCGCGCAGGCATCGTACGGACCAGCGAAGGATTGGTGGAAGTGCCGCGCTGGCGCCACGCCCTGCTCAACGTCGATCACCCGCTTTTGGCCCAAGGGCTCACCATACTCGACACGCCGGGCCTGAATGCGCTCGGTGCCGAGCCAGAACTCACGCTCTCGCTCATCCCCGCGGCACATGCCGTGGTTTTCCTGCTGGGTGCCGACACGGGTGTCACGCGCAGCGATCTGGAGCTTTGGACCCAGCATGTGGGCGAGGCCGGGCGCTTGCGCAGCTTGGTCGTGCTCAACAAGATCGACACGCTCTGGGATCCCTTGCTGGGGCCTGCTGCGGTGCAGGCCCAGATCGAACGCCAGCGCGAATCTGTGGCATCCATTCTGCAAATTCCCGTCGAACGCGTGTTCACCATCAGCGCCCACAAGGCCCTGCTCGCACGCATCCAGCAAGACCCGGGACTACTCGCACGTTCGGGGGTGCCGGCTCTGGAAGCAGCGCTCAGCCAGGTTGCCGACCGCGAACGGCGCGAACTCATTGACAGTGGCTGGCGTGCCACTCTGCTCGACACGCTCATGCTGCTCGAGCGCCAGTTCCAGCAGCAAATTCGGCAGGCCGATGAACAACGACTGGAGCTGGCAGGCCTGGAAGGCAAGAACAAACACGTGGTGCGCAACCTGGTGATGCGCATCGGCATGGAGCGCAAGGAGTTCGATGCTGGCCTGTCCAAGGTCCAGGCGCTGCATGTGGTCAACGCCCGTCAACTGGCCAAGGTGGGCGAATTGCTCGACGTGCAGGTGGCGCTCAGCCAACTGGCGGAGTTGCGCCAGCGCATCAAGACGGCGGTGCTGAAGACGGGTGTGCGCGGCGTTCTCGAAGCCACTTTCGCCGACGTGCGTCGACGTATCGGCGAGGTTGAAGCCGTGCTGGAAGAGAACCGCGCCATGCTGAGCGGGGCGTGTGCGCAGCTCAACACCGAGTTCGCATTTTCTGTTCCCAGCCCCAAGGCGCTGAAGCTCGAAGGCATACGCCTGGAACTCGACAGCACACAGCAGGATTACCTGCGCTACCTCACCCCGGCACGCTGGCTGCGGCTGCAAAACACCGCCCATGCCGAGCGCCTGGTGCTGTCGGCTCTGGCGCGGCTGCGCAGCCTGCTGGAACGTGGCGTGCGCGACGCACAGCACTGGAACCGCGCATCACTGGCGCAGCTCGACGTGCAAGTTCGCGAGCGCAAGCGCAATCTCGGCCGGCGCATGCAAAGCCTTGAACAGGTGGAAAACGCCGAGGGCGAACTCGGCCAGCGCATTGCCCAATTGCGCAAGCAAGCCAGTGACATGCGCCACCAGCGCGCCCAATTGCGCCAGTATTTCGAGGGAGCGATGAAGTGAGTGTCCCTTGCGTTGCAACGGCCGCGAAGCCGCAACGCCAGGAATCGCTGCAACAGGGACCGCCGCATTTCGCCGAGCGACTGGTCGTCTGGCAGCGCAGCCATGGCCGTCACGACCTGCCCTGGCAAGCCAGCACCGACCCTTACCGCGTGTGGCTGTCGGAGATCATGTTGCAGCAAACACAGGTCGCAGTGGTACTCGCCTACTACCCGCGTTTCCTGCAGCGCTTTCCGACCGTGCAAGCACTCGCCGAGGCCAGCGAAGACGATGTCCTGGCCCAATGGAGCGGCCTGGGCTACTACCGCCGGGCGCGAAATCTGCACCGCTGCGCACAGCAAATCTACCAAGAACATGGCGGCGACTTTCCACGCACGGCGCAAGGTTTGCGGCAACTTGCGGGCATTGGTCGCTCGACGGCAGCCGCCATTGCCGCTTTCTGCTTCGGCGAGCACGCTGCCATTTTGGATGGCAACGTCAAACGCGTGCTGGGCCGCTCCCATGCCCTGCCTGCCTCCGCGAGCACTGCGGCTGAATTGCGCGCCCTTTGGAATCTGGCCGAGCGTCTGCTCCCCAGGCACGGCATCCAGGCCTACACCCAGGGCTTGATGGACCTGGGTGCGACGGTTTGCAAACCCCGCAACCCTTCCTGCCTGCAATGCCCGTTTCAGAGTGATTGCCGCACGCGCCAATCCGGTTCTGGTGCCGCACCGCTGTTCGATGCGACGCATGGCTCAGCCCAGCAACGAACCAGGGGCAGCCCTGTCAAAGCCGTCAAAGCGCGACGTACGCAGACCTGGGTCTTGCTCTGGGCAGAGAACGTTCAGGCGGACTCCGCCTCGATCTGGCTGGAGCGGCGGGCCACAACCGGCATCTGGCCCGGCCTGTGGTGCCTGCCTCAGTTCGACAGCCGCGAGCAGGCGCTGCGACATGCCGCGCAATTGGGTGTGCTGACTGGGCACAGTCTTCGCCCCGTCACCCGGCATGCACTGACCCATGTGGACTTGCAACTCGAGCCCTTGCAGGTCCGCATCACACCGACGCTTGGTGCGCGCGAAGCCGGCGGCACCTGGTTCACGCTGCCGGAGGCGCTGACCCTGGGGCTGCCGGCCCCGGTACGCAGACTCCTGCAGACGGCCGCAAGCTCGGTCAAGCTGCAAGGCGGCCCACAGACCCTCGCACCCGCTTGAACCGCCAGGCGATGGCCGGGAGCCCGCGCTCACGCCCCTCGCACGTCGCACACGGCAGCGCACCGACGTCCGCAGGACAAGCTACTGCAAGGGCGGCGATTCGGCGACGATGCCATGTTGGCGCAAGTAGCGGTCGACCACATCCAGGCGCTGCGTGCCATCGGGCAATTCCATCAGGCGCTGCCGGGCTTCGGTGGCGATGGGCAGGATTTCGGCCCAGCGGTTGGCCACCCAACCCGGCGTGTCCAGTCGGTACGGCGGCAGGAATGGCTTTTGCCGCTGCAGATCAAGAGCCGCAATGGCACGGCCGAGCGCAAAAGCCGCGCCTGTGTGACGCGCTTCGAGGGTGGCTTTCGGGTCATCGTCCATGGCGTGGACCCGACCCACCTGCAGGCCCAGCGCCACCGTCTCGTGACTGCGCAGCACGAAGCGGCTGCCTCCCCGGCAACGCACATGGAGCAATCCCGCGTCGTGCATGTCGCAGTCCAGCACCTTGGCGCGGCAACCCACGGCGGCGAGGTCGGCATCGGCTGCCGGTCGACCGATCTCACTGCCGGAGAGCATCAGCACCACGCCGAATTCGTCGCCCGTTTTCAGGCAATGGGTGATCAGATCCATGTAGCGCGCCTCGAACACCCGAAGCCCGAGCAGGCCTCCGGGGAACAACACGCTTTGCAGAGGAAAGAGCGGCAAGTCTTGCGTTGCTGGCAAGGCCATCATCAGGCCCCGCCTGACGGGCGAGCTGCCGTGCCGACGCTGTCCGCGGCGTCGAGCTCGCGGTGGCGCACCAACACGCTGTACTCGGCGGCGAAGTGCTTGCCGAGCTGCTCGGCGAGAAACACCGAACGGTGCTGGCCACCGGTGCAACCCACGGCAACGACCACATAGCTGCGCTGGTCCTCGGCCATTGCGGGCAGCCAATGCTGCAGGAAGCCGGTGATGTCGTCGAGCATGCGCATGACGGCGGGCTGGCTGCGCAGGTAGTCGGCCACCGGGGCGTCGCGCCCGGTGAGGCCGCGCAGGGATGGGTCGTAGTGCGGATTGGGCAGCATGCGCACGTCGAACACATAATCCGCATCCAGGGCCACGCCGCGCTTGAAAGCAAAAGACTCGAACAGCAGCGTAAGCCGGGAAGCGTGAACGCCTACGGCCTGGCGCACCCAGGAACGCAACTGCGCAGGGCGCAGGCCGCTGGTGTCAATGTGCAGGCCCAATGAGGCCACAGGCGCCAACAGCTCGCGCTCAAGTTCGATGGCCTCGATCAGCGACGGCGCCGAAAACGGCAAGGGTTGGTCGGGTGCCACCGGAGCCAGCCCGCGTGCCGTCAGCGGGTGAGCGCGGCGCGTTTCGGAAAAACGCTGCACCAGCATGTCGGTGGTGCAGTCGAGGTAGATGAAGTGCAGGTCGCAGCGCTGGCGCAGACGACGCGCCAGCGCCGGCAGCAGACCCAGGCTGTCGGCGCTGCGCACATCCATGGCGATGCCCAGATGCGTGTGACCGGACTCGGTGGCCACGGCCAGAAGCTGATCCACCAGTTGCGGCGGCAGGTTGTCCACACAGTAATAGCCGGCGTCTTCCAGCGCATTGAGGGCGATGGATTTACCCGAGCCGGACACGCCGGAGAGGAGCACGAGCTGGATGCGCCCGCTCGGAGCGACTGTTTCGCCCGTGCTGCTGGAGGTGTCGTTCATGTTGGCAACCGGGTCGGATTCGGGGCGTCTTGCAGCAGTTCGCGCGCATGCGCCTGGGCGACGGCGGAAGCTGCATCGCCCCCGAGCATGCGCGCAATTTCGCCAACGCGCTGAGGCGCATCCAGGCTTTGCATATGGCTTCGCGTTGCCTCCCCCACGCTCTGCTTGCTGACCTGGAGATGCGCACCCGCGCATGCCGCGACCTGCGCCAGGTGGGTCACGGCGAGAACCTGGCGGTTCTCGCCCAGGGCGGCGAGCAAACGGCCGACCGTATGAGCGACGGCGCCACCGAT
>DAIAZB010000526.1 GCA_027443745.1 Thiomonas sp.
CGCGCCCAGCGCAAGATCGGCAGCGGCGAACCGCCCCTGATTTGGCTGTTCCCAGGCCAGGGCGCGCAATACGCCGGCATGGGAGGCGGCCTGTACGCGGCCGACGCCGATTTCCGCACGGCCTTCGACACCGCCCTCGCCTCGCTCCAGCCGCACCTGGACTTCGACCTGTGCGCGCGCATGTTCGGCAACGACCCCGTAGCGCTCACCGGCACGGGCACCACCCAACCCGCCACGTTCTGCCTCGAATACGCCCTGGCGCAACGCTGGCTCGCGCGCGGGGCCAGGCCGGCTGCGCTGATCGGCCACAGCGTGGGCGAATTCGTCGCCGCGGTGCTGGCCGGGGTGATGCGGCTGGACGACGCCGCCCGGCTCGTGGCCCGGCGCGGCGCCCTGATGCAAGCATTGCCTGCAGGCGGGATGCTGTCAGTCAGGCTCCCGATCGAAGACGTGCTTGCGCGCATGCCGGCCATGTTGTCGCTGGCGGCCGAGAACGGCCCTTCGGCCTGCGTCGTCGCCGGGCCGCGCGAGGCCGTCGAAGCCTGGCACGTCGCGCTGGAGGCCAGCGGCGTGCAGGCGCGCGTGCTGCAAACCTCGCACGCGTTCCACTCGTCCATGATGGACCCGGCCCTGGCACCGTTTGCCGAGGCGGTGAAGGCCGTTGCACTCGCCCCGCCGTCCATTCCCATCGTCTCCACGCGAACGGGAACCTGGATGACCGAGGCCGACGCCACGAGCGCCGACTACTGGGCCCGCCACCTACGCGAACCGGTTCGGTTCTCGCCCGCCATCCGCACGGCGCTCGCGCGCCACGCAGACGCCGCCTTCCTGGAGGTCGGCCCGCGCGGCACGCTGTCCACCCTGGCGCGCCAGCATGGTCCCGCCGGCAGCGTGCTGGCCATTCCAAGCCTTGCCGACACTCCCGAGGCCGAGGCCGCGCAGATGCTGCTGGCGCAGGGTGCGCTGTGGACCGCAGGCCTTGCACTGACCGCCTCCGCGGCCAACCCCGCCACCGCGCGCCATCGCATTCCCTTGCCCACCTATGCCTTCGAGCGCAAACGTTACTGGGTCGACGCCGCCGCGACGCAACAGCGCGGCGTGACGGCAAGCGCGCCGGGCCATGCCCAACCCGCCTCCGCGGCGCCCGCCCTGCCCGACACAGCCTCACCCAGTGCCACGGTGCTGGCCTTCACCCCGCCGCCTCACGTCAACGCCATGTCCACCACCACGCCCGCGCCGACCACCCCGGCCATCTCCGGCAACGCGCCTGCCGCGCGGAAGCTCCAGCTGATCGCACGCCTGCGCGCCTTGTTCGACGACGTGTCCGGCACCGACCTCGGCGACACGGACCCCACCATCCCCTTCGTCGAGCTTGGCATCGATTCGCTCACCCTGACCCAGGCGGCGCTGCAGGTCAAGCGCGAGTTCAGCGTCAGCGTCACCTTCCGGCAGTTGATGGAAAGCCTGCGCAGCCTCGACGCCCTGGCCGATCATCTCGACGCGCAATTGCCGCCGGAGCCCGCCACCCAGCCCCAGGCGGTACCCCAGAACCCTGTTGCGCAAACCGCGCCGCAAGCCTTCGCCATGCCCGCAGCCGTCATGCCGGCCGCAGGCGCCAACGCACCCCTGCTGCAACAGGTCATCCAGCAGCAGATGCAGCTCATGGCGCAACAACTCGCGCTGCTGAGCGGGGTTCAGCCCCCGGCACCGCAGCCCGCCACACCGACCCCGGCCGACGCAGCCTCA
>DAIAZB010000527.1 GCA_027443745.1 Thiomonas sp.
TCGCTGTGGACGGTGCTGCTGCTGTCGGGCGGCATGAGCGGCCTGGCCGGCGCGCTCGAGGCCGTGGGGCCGCTCGGCCAGCTCACGCCGCACGTGTCGCAGGGCTATGGTTTCGCCGCCATCATCGTCGCCTTCGTCGGCCGGCTCCATGCGGTGGGCATCGTGTTCTCGGGCCTGCTCATGGCCATGTTCTACATCGGCGGCGAGCTGGCGCAGTCGCGCCTGGGCCTGCCCAACGCCATGACCGGGGTGTTCCAGGGCCTGTTGCTGTTCTGCCTGCTGGCGGCCGATACCCTGGTGACCCATCGCGTGCGCGTCGTGCGCCCCGGAGTGCGCCATGCATGAGTTCGCCCTGCTGCTGGCGTCGGCGCTGTCCGCCGGCACGCCCCTCGCACTGGCCTCGCTGGGCCTGCTGGTCAACGAGAAGTCGGGCGTGGTCAACCTCGGCGCCGAGGGCATGATGCTGATGGCCGCGATCGCCGGTTTCGCCGTGGCCGTGACCACCGGCAACCAGTGGCTGGCGTTCGGTGCCGGTGCCGCGGTGGGCAGCCTGCTGGCGGCGCTGGCCGGCCTGCTGGTGCTATGGCTGGGCACCAACCAGTACGCCACCGGGCTGGCGCTGAGCCTGTTCGGCGCCGGCTTGTCGGCCTTCGTCGGGCTGGACTACGTGGGGCGCAACCTGCCGCCGTTCGGCCATGTGCACATCCCGCTGCTGTCCGGCCTGCCTTTCGTCGGCCCCGCGCTGTTCTCGCACCACCTCATGGTCTATCTCACCATGCTGCTGGCGCTGGGCATCCACCTGTTCCTGCACCGCACCCGCGCCGGGCTGGTGCTGCGCGCGGTGGGCGAGTCGCCGCAATCGGCGCATGCGCTGGGCTATCCGGTGCGGCGCATCCGTCTGCTGGCGCTGATGTTCGGCGGCGCGCTGTGCGGCGTGGCAGGCGCCTACCTGTCGGTGATCTACACGCCGATGTGGGTGCAGGGCATGACGGCGGGGCGCGGCTGGATCGCGCTGGCGCTGACCACCTTCGCCACCTGGCGGCCGGGCCGCGTGCTGCTCGGCGCCTATCTGTTCGGCGGCGTGACCATGCTGCAGTTCTACTTCCAGGGCGCGGGCGTGCAGGTGCCGTCGCAACTGCTGTCGATGCTGCCCTATGTCGCCACCATCGTCGTGCTGGCGCTGATGTCGCGCAACCCAGTGTGGATCCGCGTCAACATGCCGGCCTCGCTGGGCAAGGTGTTCCGGCCGATGGAATGAACAGGCTGGCCCGCCCGCGCCGTGTTGTCACGCCTCGGCCTCAAAATTGTATACAGTTGAATCTCACACCATCACTCGGAGCACGCAGATGCAGAACAGGGATCGAGTTCGTTTATTGGGGGCTTCATTGGCTCTGGGCGTTGCTGGCCTGCCGCGCCTGGCGCAGGCTGCGGCGCCGCTGAAAGTGGGTTTCATCTATGTCGGCCCGGTGGGCGACGCCGGCTGGAGTTATGCCCACGACCAGGCGCGCAAGGCGCTGCAAGCGCATTTTGGTGCGCGCATCACCACCCAGTTCGTGGAAAACGTGCCCGAGGGCCCCGATGCCGTGCGCGTGCTGCGCGACCTGTGCCAGCAGGGCGACGGCCTGATCTACGCCACCAGCTTCGGCTTCATGGAGCCGGTGCTGCGCGTGGCGCGCGATTATCCCAAGGTGAAATTCGAGCATGCCACCGGCTACAAGACCGCCACCAACGTCGGCACCTACGACGCCCGCACCTATGAGGGCGCCTATATGGCGGGCATCATCGCCGGGGGTATGACCAAGAGCAACGTGCTGGGCGTGGTGGGCTCGGTGCCCATTCCCGAAGTGCTGCGCAACATCAATGCGTTCACGCTGGGGGCGCAGTCGGTCAACCCCAAGGTGACGACCAAGGTGGTGTGGGTCAACAAGTGGTTCGATCCGCCGAAGGAAACCGAGGCTGCCACCTCGCTCGTCAACCAGGGGGCGGACGTGCTGTTCCAGAACACCGACTCCCCGGCCGTGCTGCAGACCGCCGAAAAGCTGGGCAAGTATGCCTTCGGCTGGGACAGCGACATGGCCAAATTCGGGCCCAAGGCGCACCTGGCCTCGGCCATCATCGACTGGACGCCGATCTACATCGCCGAGACCGGCAAGGTGCTGGACAACAGCTGGAAGCCGGCGCAGATCTGGTGGGGCGTGGAACATGGCGCCATCGACCTGGTGTCGATTGCCAGCGTGGTGCCGGCGAAGATCCGCAGCCGCGTGGCCCAGGTCAAGGCGGGACTCAAGGACGGCAGCTTCAGCATCTGGAGCGGCCCCATCCTCGGCCAGAACGGCGCCACCGTGCTGGCGGCCGGGGCCAGGGCGGACGACAAGTTCCTCCATGGCATCGACTTCTACGTCAAGGGCGTGGAAGGCCAGGTTCCGGGCAAGTAAGCGCGCATGAACGCCGCGCAGCAGCCAGCAGAGGGCCAGCGCCAGGCGCTGCTGCGGGCGGTGTGCGCTGCGCCCAAGGCCGAGTTGCATGTGCATATCGAGGGCACGCTCGAGCCCGAACTGGCCTTCGAGCTGGCGCGGCGCAACGGCGTGGCCCTGCGCTGGGCCAGCAGTGAGCAGTTGCGCGCTGCCTATGCCTTCGACGGCCTGCAATCCTTCCTCGACCTGTACTACGCCGGCTGCGACGTGTTGCGCACGACGCAGGATTTCGACGATCTCGACTGGGCCTATTTCCAGCGCGCCGCGGCCGATGGCGTGGTGCGCGCCGAAGTCTTTTTCGACCCGCAGAGCCACACGGCGCGCGGCATCGGCTTCGAGGTGTTCATGACCGGGCTGGTGCGCGCCGCCGCGCGGGCCGAGGCGGAGCTGGGCCTGAGCGTGGCCTACATCCTTTCGGTGCTGCGGCACCTGAGCGAGGACGACGGCATCGCCACCTTGCAAGCGGCGCGGCCGTGGCGTGAACACTTCATCGGCCTTGGACTCGACTCGTCCGAGCGCGGCAACCCGCCCGCCAAATTCGCACGCTTGTATGCGCTGGCGCGGGCGCAGGGCCTGCGGCGGGTGGCGCATGCCGGCGAGGAGGGCCCGGCCGCCTATGTGCGCGACGCGCTCGACCTGCTGGGCGCCGAGCGCATCGACCACGGCGTGCGTGCCGACGACGACCCGGCCCTGGTGCAGCGCCTGGCGCGCGATGGCGTGGCGCTCACCGTCTGCCCGCTGTCGAACGTCAAGCTCTGCGTTGTTCCCGACATGGCCGCGCACAATCTGCCCAGCTTGCTGCATGCCGGCGTGAAGGTCATGGTGAATTCCGACGATCCGGCGTATTTCGGCGGCTATGTCAACGCCAATTACACCGCC
>DAIAZB010000528.1 GCA_027443745.1 Thiomonas sp.
TCGCCCAGGGCATCGATAGTCTTGAGCAAGAGGGCGACAGCGAACGCCTTGTCGGTCGCGGTCTGCGTGGATAAATGTCGCATGCACCTCCCGTCAATTCTGAAACTAACGAGCTCGACCGAAGCCGAGCTCGCGCGGCAACCCTAACCACTCAAGCTCAGTCACCATCATCGTCGTCGTATCGGGGGCCATACGGTGCACCATAGACGATGGTCCGCGTGACAACCGGCGCATTTTCATAGATCACCCTGTCAGGCCGACGATAGACCACTCTCGGCGGTGCTTCGTAGTAGCGATGTGCTGGAGGGACGGAACTATCGACGAGGCCTTCCAACGCACCGGCGACCATCGCGCCCGCCATCCATCGGCCACCATCCCCGTCGTCGCCACGGCGCCACCTGTCGTCATCGCGATGCCAATCGCTACGATCACGATGCCAGTCACCATGGCGCCACGCATGCTGATTCCGGTCACCGTGGCCCCAATGATCATGGGCCGATGCACCCAGCGGAACGGCGCAGAACGTCGCAACGGCCAACCCGATCAACATTTTCTTTGCAACCACGCGCTTGACCATGACCCCCCTCCGTCGGCTCCACTGGGATGCCCGGTTTACCTGCTTCATGCGAGAGGCGGATCCAGCCGGCCGATCCACCATGTCGAGCGAATGATCGATACGACCAATCGTCTCGACTCGCATGGTTCTTAGATACGTCTAGACTCTTACGCAGCGCTTAGCCGTGTCTTGCTCGACTGACTTTGTACAGCTGGCGGTCACGATAATGTCTGGGTACGCCGCCCACCGATGGTCGCTTTCACGATCATCAACCGATCGGTTGTCCGCGTGACTACCTCTGATCGCAATACGGATCGCAAGCTGTAGCCAACGATGATATGGACGTCCAAACGATATGCATGCACAGTCGGAAGTGAGAACGCGTCACACCTGAGATAAACATCTGCAATCGACTGGACCTTTCGTGACGTCGTGGCTGCGCCAGCTCTCCCCACCTTGTGGTGTGCTAGGCGAACCATCAGCTGCCATCACTGCTCACGCACCTCATCCCCCGCCATAGTGACCGTCCACGTCCTCCCGTCAGGAGAACGTGCGGTCACGAAATGGATGTGATTGCGATCCATGAAGATGTTGATCGTACGATAGCGCATGCCTTTGGTATCGGGCTTGCCGAGATAAGTCCAGCGGGCGCCTTCGATGGTAAGAGCGCCAGGAGGTCCAAGGGCAGCACCGCCGGGCATCACTATCTGGGTGTGATAGCGGCCGGACAGAGCCTCTGGAATGAACACCACCAACGGACCGGGCGTACCATTCACGGTCTGCTGGCAGGCGAAGTAACGCCCCATCTGCGCGCAGTTGTTGACCAGACGATCCGGCTTCTTGGCGGCAGGCGTGGTCTGCGTGACTTGCCAGGTACCCTCGTACAGTCGCAGCGGCGCGTAGACGTCAGCCGCGTTGGCCGCGCGAACGGTGGCCGGCGACACACTGCTGATCAGGCCGATCAGTAAGCTCCATCGCGCAATTGTCGTGAAATGCATCGCGGCGAGTCCTTGGACGAATTGATCTATGGTTAGAAATTGAGGGCGTTAAGGTAAACATCGAGAGAGGGGACCCACGCGAGAGACGCGGTGTTGCGATGCCTTCCGATGCTCCGTTGGTAGGCGAGCAGCCGAACTCGACAAGTCGCTCGCTAAGCCCATGATCCCTCCCCTCTGTAAGGGGCCAAGTGCAGGCCATCGCATCCCACCAGCAGAAGATGACGCAATCACCTAGCTCCGTCGACCGAAATGTACAGCCTGCGGTGCCATAGCCGTCACAGGTGTACCGCGATGGTGTGGCGGGTACTGGCACACCTCCGCGCTGTGCGGCCCGAATAAATAAAATTTCAGGTGAAATTAAGTCTGCTTAAAGAATGGCAACCTAAGCTCGCCCCAGCCGAAATACCCGGGCATCCGGCGCCAATCGGCATCCATGCGATGAGTCTCTGGGGAGGGGATCATGTCAATTCGTCGCTACAACCTGATAGCAGTTTCGATCGCTGCGGCGCTCTCTGCTGCTGTGGTGCAGGCCCGACCGAGGCTGCCCCCCGATCAGCAACCCTCCGGAGGCTCCCCGCAAGCGATGACGCGTAGCGAAAAGCCTTCCCCCAAAGCGGCCGTCACGCTGAAAGCCGTATCGGTCAAGGGACGCTTCATTTCCGTCGCCGGCCATAGCGCACTGAAGATGGACGTGCCCGCGCGGGACACACCGTTTTCCATCTCCACTTATACCGGCGCTTTCATGCATGCCGTCGAGGCAGCGAAGGTCGACGAGCTGTATCCCTACATGACCGGCATTCAGAGCGCCGGTATCACCGGCTACGACTTAGTCTTCCGCGGTTTCCAGAGTGGCGCCAACGATCAGAACTCTATCCTCGTGGACGGCCTTCCAGGCTTGGCGACGCGTTTCGGCTCCCCGGTGACGATTGGTATCTCGCACATCGACGTAGTGCGCGGACCGTCTTCCGTGCTTAACGGCGAAGAACAGCCGGGTGGCTTCGTGAACTTGATCACCAAGAAGCCTGAGGCGTATCCGCTCTACGAACTAAGCAGCAGCGTGACTACATACGACGGCGCCGGGATCGGAATCGGCGACAAGCCTGGCCTCGACTTCGCGGCGGACCTGACCGGCCCATTGGACAGGGACAAACGCTTCCTCTATCGGCTCGTGATGGACGATTCCAACAAGGACACTTACCGCTACGGCAGTTACGACCGTGATGTCTATGTCGCTCCCAGCCTGACCTGGAACATCTCTGACAAGACTAGCCTTACCGCCGCCTACGAGTACCAGCAGCTGCACTACAGCTACGACACCTACCTGGTTGCCCCGGACAGCAATATCAACCTTGTGGCGCCGATCACAACCCGTTACCAGGAGCCCAGCGACTACGAGAAGGAACACGGAAGCGTGTTTTCGATGTTCTTCAACCACCGGTTCGACAACGGTGTGAGCTGGAACATCGACACCCGCGACGTCTGGCACACCGACGAGGCGCACGGCTTCGACGTTACCGCGATCCGCCCTGATCTGCTCCAAGTTGCCCGCCGCGCACGCGGCCAGCTCAACAAGCGCCGCTACGACTACCTCGACACCAACCTGCACATTCCCTTCGACACCTTCGGTATCGGCCACAAGGTGGTAGCTGGCCTCACAGCAGGGCGCGACACCTCGGATACCGATCGGTTGCAGTTCTTCAACGGCCCGGCAAGCGGTCCCGATTCGCTAGACATCGCCATCTACGATCCGGTCTACGGTGCCGTGCCACCGCTGGCGGAGCTACCTCTAGTAGCCAAGGGCAGCGCCAAGCTTCTGAGTGACCGCTACTCGGTGACCGAGAGCTACGGCGCCTATTTCGCCGACATGATGAGCCTATCCGAGCAATGGAAAGCCACTCTGGGCCTGCGCTACGCACGCGACCACCAGTCGATCATCGAACGCAAGATTGCCGGCGTTCCTAGGAATAGCAAGACGAACGGCAAATTCCTTCCGATGTATGGATTGGTCTACCAGCCAAGCAAACACTGGAGCTACTACACCAGCTACAGCACTTCGTACGTACCGCCCGCAGCCAACGCGATCGACATCAACGGGGTCAACAGCTTCATCCCAACCTCGGCTAGCCAGATCGAAGTGGGAAGCAAGGCGAACTTCATGCACGGCCATGTTGCTGCGACGCTGGCCCTGTTCCGCATCGACGAAAAGAACACCTTTAGCCATTTCCCTTGTGCCTACGGCACCTGCTATCAGCAGTTGGGCAAGGCACGCTCGCAGGGCGCGGAGTTCGAGATAAATGCGCGCCCTCTGGACAACTGGCAGCTGACCGCTGGCTACAGCTACACCGATGCGCGGATAACAGCATCGACTACGCCAGTGCAAGTGAATAGCCGCCTGCCCAACGTGCCCTACAACAGCGCGCACCTGTGGTCGCGCTATGACTTCACCGGCGCCCCACTGGAAGGCCTTGGCGTCGGACTGGGCGTGATCTACAACGGCGCACGTACGGGCTTCAGCCCGACCAAGGCCGGCGCGCCAATGCTGCGACTTCCCTCCTACACCCGGATGGACGCGGCCCTCTACTACAGCTTCCGGCAGTACGTGATGACGTTCAAGGTGGAGAACCTGTTCGACAAAACCTATTACCAGAGCGCCGGCTTCAACGGCGACATCAACCTGCTGCCAGGCACTCCTCGCATGTTCACCCTCTCGATCAGGGCCTACTTCGAATGACATTCCAGAGTGAAAGTCACGCTCGATCGTGGCTGCGCATCGGCTTGCTGGCGGGGTTGGTCGCCGCAGCCCTCGCCTCACCTGTGGCGGCATCGTCGCAACAGGTGGAATGGCTGCTTCCGGCCGCAACCACGCACCCTGTGCAGACACATGCCCAGGACGAGGCCGGCAAGCGCATGGGCAGGCCACTGCCAACGCCCGAGTTCCTGCAGCCGCCGCTCGATGCCACGCTGCCAACATTTCTACCGAGCCGAAGCTCCAATCTGCGCGGCTCGATCAGCATAGGCGCCTCAGACACGTTGCCTGGGTTGGTGAGGGCCTGGGTCGCAGGGTTCCACAGGTTCTACCCAAACGTGCAAATCCATTTCGGGCCGCCCTTCGAGGGTACCCAGGCCGCGCACGAAATGGACGCTGGCAAGCTCGATGTCGCCTTCGTATCGCGTGAACTCAAGCCCACCGACGTGAGTGCGTTTCAGGCGCACCATGGTTACCCGCCGCTCAGCGTGGCTGTTTCGGGCGGATCCTACCGCCAGTTCGGCTTCCTGGATGCGGTGGTGTTCTTCGTCAACCCGCGGAACCCGCTTGACCACCTTAGCCTGAAGCAACTCGATGCGGTGCTGTCGCGCACGCGGCTGCGCGGTGGGCGCGCGGCCGCCACCTGGGGCGACCTCGGCGCTACCGGCGCGTTGGCTAGCCAGCGGATCCATGTGTATGCGATCAAACCTTGGAATGGCTTCGAGGAGTTCGTGCGTCAACGTGTGCTCAACAGCAACGGACAGCGCGGACACTGGCGCAAGGACCTGCATTTCGACCCTACGGTATTTCCGATTGCCCGGCGGGTCGCCGCCGATCCAGACGGCATTGGTTACGCGGGGCTGGCCTTCATCGATGCACCGGTGAAGATGCTGGCGATCGGTAGCGGCGGCCATTACCTCGCGCCGACCTATGCGAACGTCGCCATGGCGGCTTATCCGCTGAGCCGCCTGATCTACGCCAACGTGAACCGTAAGCCAGGCAGCGACCTGTCGCCTGCGCTGCAGGAATTCCTGCGCTTCACGATCAGCCGTCAGGGCCAGCAAGCCGTGCTCGACGAAGCGGTGTTCTTGCCGCTGCGTGGCCAGCAGGCAGCCGAAGCACGCGCGCTGATTGGCGCTCCAGTGCATGAAGGAGGTGCTCCATGAAGCGGCTAGGATCCATCGGACTGGGCTTGGTCGGCCTAACCCTAGTGCTGGTCTGCGGCACCTGTTTCGCTGGCACGCCGGGACTGCATCTAGCCAAACGCGCCACACTGAAAGCTGGTGCCCCTGTGCGGGCACTGGCGTTTGGCCCGGGCGGCCACCACGCTTACCTCGCTCGCGACAACGAACTGCTCGCTTACGACACGGCTACCGCGAAATCGGGGGAGAAGCTGGACCTGCACGGTCCCATCGTCGATCTGGCGATGGATCCTGCGCATGCCAAAGGCTACGCCTTGCTCGCCTCGCCGGTCAGGCTAGTGAGCTTCGGCCTGCAACCGCTGCGCCTGCTTCGCCAGCAGAAGCTCGACGGCGGCACGGGCCTGCTCTATGACGGCCGCATCGACGCGGTATTTGTCGAGAACGCACAGGACGCCACCCTGGCCAAGTTCAACGCGGCCAGCGGCCACCACCTGGGAACGCTGCACCTCTCAGGCACCTTGGGGCAGATGGCGATCGATCAGCGCGGCACGCTTTACGTCGCAGATAGCGTGCACGACGCCATCGACGCAGTCGACGAGGCACACATGACCGCGTTGGACGCCATTCCACTGTCCGGTTGCAAGGGTCCGAGCGGACTGGCGATGGATCCAGTCGGGCGCCGCCTCTTCGTAGGCTGTTCCGACGGCATGCGCGCGGTAGTCGACACCGACATGGGTTTTACCTTCGAAGAGCTGCCCTCCTCGCTGCGCGGTGCGTCGCGCATGGTGTTCGCGTTCCATCCGTTCGGTGCGGACGGGTGGAAGGGTGCCGCGATCGGCGTGGGGGCCAACGGTCAACTGGCGCTGATACGCATGCTGGCCTTCGTAAAATACGTGGCCGCTGGCGACGACACACTGCCGGGGGACTGCGAGGCGATGGCGCTGAACCCAACCACACATCAACTGTGGTTGGCGGTCGGCGAGAAGTCCGTCGACACAGACGGGGCGAACGGGGCGGTTGAACTGTGGATGCTGGGCCAGGCGACGGGGGCGACACCATGATCCGACGGATTCGCTACTTTCTCGCCATCGGCGGAAGCTTGCTTGCGCTCGCGTTGTGCGCGCCCGCGGCCAGCGCCGCGCTGTTGCCCTGGTCGGCGCTGCAAGGCAAGACGGTACTGCTGGTCACAGGCACCACCGCGCCCGGCGCACCCAATGACGATGCGCGGGTGCGGCAGCACTTGGAATCACTGGGTTTCAAAGTAGAGACGGTCGGTGACACGGCGCCTGCGAGCGCAGCCCGGAACGCCAGCCTGATCGTGATCTCCTCGACCGCCAACGCGCATCGCCTAGGCAACCGCTACGCCGCTCTCGCCGTGCCGATCTTCACCTGGAACACCTTCGACTATCCCAACCTGGGCATGACCGGTCCGGAACTGCACCGGGACTTCGGGGTGGTGGATCCCGTGCAGCACTTCGCCGACAGCTTCATGATCTTGTACGGATATGGCGCAAACACCACGTCGACGATCAGCCGCGCCGTCGGGCTCAAGCCACAGCTGTTCGGTACGCTTTATCTGGAGCCCGGCTATGCGGGCTGGGGCCGACCGGGGCCGGGCGCCACCGTGATCGCCGACTTCGACGGCAGCCAGGACATGGCAGCGGTATTCACCTACGAGCGCGACGCCAGCATGCTGCAGCGGCGGGTTGCACCGGCGCGGCGGGTGGGCTTCTTCCTTGGCGACGGAAATTTCCACCTACTCACCTCCGTCCATGGGCCGGCGACACGCGATCCACAAATGCGCGCCTGGGCGATCGGCCTGAAGCTGTTCGACACTGCTCTACGCTGGGCAGTGAGTCCGCCAGCGCGACTGGCGCCCTACGACCCCGCCGCGCTGGACGCGCGGCTCGGCCGTGCGGCGCTCAACAGGAAGCTGCTGTTCGTTGAGCGCGTCAACGGCGGCGAAGGTCACGAGGCGGACGAGCACATCGTGACGCATCTGCGCAGCCTCGGCTTCCAGGTGAACGTCGTTGATCAAACCGAACCGCAGTCACGGGCGTCAGGCGAAGACTTGGTCATCATTTCCTCCACCTGCTCAAAGTACAAGCTGGCCAACAAGTACGCCGACGTGCGTGTACCGGTGATCTCACTGGAGGGGCTGTACGCAGATGCGCTGCACTTGGCCGGGCGGCACCGCTATGTCGACTACGGCGAACACGGCGAGGAGCACGAGAGCGACGATCCGCCGGAGGACTACCTGGACATCGTCGGCGCCGGCAATCCGATGGCGGCGGGTCTGCCGCCAGGGCTCGTGCAGTTTAGCCAGCATCCGGGCGTGCTGAAGTGGGCGCGACCGACTGCCGATGCTGTGGTGATCGCAACACTGCCTAATGCGCCCATGCAACGAGCGATCTTCGGCTATCCGAAAGGATCGGTAATGGCCGACGGCTTTGTCGCACCAGCCCGCCGCGCCATGCTACCGCTGGACAATCCGACTTATGACGACCTTACCGCCCAAGGCAGGGCTTTGTTCGACGCCGTAGTGCTGTGGTCGATCGGCGGAAAGTGAGCCCATGGTTTCCCCGCCTGCCGACGCTGGAGAGCACCTTGCTGTCGACGTCCCCTCTCCAGCGTTCCGGCAGGACTTTGTGGCAAATCTGGCTAGCGGCTCTCTGGTTGATGCCACTAGCCGTCTCCGCAGGATCAGCGAGATCCTCGCCGGCAACCGATGTCATGCTGCATTGCGTGGGCGCCGACACCATGCGACCGCTGCTCTCGCGCTGGGCGTCCGGCTTCCATGCAATTCAGCGGCAATCGTCGGTGGTAGTAGGCACCGGCACTCGCTATTCGGCTGCCGGCGTGACCGCCATGTTGGCAGGCTCCGCGAACTGCGTCAGCTTTGCGCGCGAGCCATTCCTGGCGGAGCGAGCAGCGGTCGAACACCAGTTGGGACGTAGTCTGGTCGTCGTCCCAGTTGCCGGCGGCAGTTACGCCACCCCACATGGCAGCTTTGCGCTTGCGGTATACGTCAACCGCGCCAATCCGCTGCGTGGACTCGACCTGACACAGCTCGCCGCGGTGTTCTCGGGCCAACCCGCACCGGGGCAGATTCAGCCGCTGGCCACCTGGGGGCAGCTTGGACTGCGCGGCGCTTGGGCGACGCGCCCCATCCACCTTTACGGAATGTTGCCCCAACGCGCGAGCGGGAACCCTCCCGGCATCGTCAATTTCCTCGACGGTCGCGTGCTGCTCGGGCTGCCTTGGCGCGCTGACCTGCAGGTGCAGACGGATGCGCCTGGATCTACCGCGCTGACTGCGATCGTGCAGCAGGTCGGGCGCGATCCGGACGGCATTGGCTACAGCGGCTTTGGTTACGCGAACGCGGCGGTGCACGCGTTGCAGCTATCGATGCATGCGGGCGCGCCTTATGTGGCGGGCAACCCGACCACGGTCGCCGCCGGCCGCTATGCGCTGGCACGGGAAATCTACCTGGGTTTTGCAGTCAACCCCGCGGTCGGACTACCGCCGTCCGCCTGCCGCTTCCTCGCCTACGTACTGAGTGCGCGCGGCCAGCGTCAAGTGATGCGGGGCCCCATGCATTTCCTGCCGCTGACACCTGCTCAACAACGGACTGCCCGCAAGCAACGGGCGCGCGCCTGTGGCAACAGGCGCCCAGCCTATCTCGACCGGGATGGCAAGGTGCGCATCGTCGGGTACAACGACATGCGATGGATGCTGCAAGCGATCGACCAGCGCTACGCGGAGCTGTACCCGGGCGTCCACTTAACGCTGATTCTGAAGGGTACGCGCACGGCACCAGCAGCCTTGGCCAACGGCAGCAGCCTCTTCGCGCCGATGGGTGCCGAGTTCTTGCCCTCCGCGCTGGCCGACTATCGTCGGCAGGTAGGCAGCGATCCAATGAAATTCCGGGTCGCACATGCCGCGCTAGATCCCCGTGCTCACTCCTCGCCGCTGGCGATCTTCGTGCATCCGAGCAATCCGTTGTCCACCATTTCTCTGGAGCAATTACTCCGAAGCTTCACCGGCAGAGCGCCGCTGACGACTTGGGGACAACTCGGGCTGGGCGGCGCTTGGGCACGGCAGCCCATCCACCCCTGCGGCCTCGCGCCAGGGACGGCATTGGGACGTTACATGCGCCAGCATCACTTCGAAGACAGGGCCTATGCTGCCAGTTACATCGGCTACCGCGAGTCAGCGCAGGTCCTCCAAAAGGTAGCCATCGATCCCGATGCGTTGTGCTTCGCCGATCTCAACCAAGCCAATCCCTCGGTGCGCCTGCTCGGCATCCGGCTAGGCCCGGGGCAAGGCATCTCTTTGGGCTCGCGCGCCGACATCATCTCTGGCCGCTATCCGCTGGATCGGTATCTTTATGTCTATACGCGCGCGCCAAAAACTGGCCGGCACAATCTTTTGCTGTGCCGCTACCTACAGTTGTTGCTGTCGGCGCAGGGGCAGAAAATGCTCGCCGCGGCCCGGCCGGGCTACCTACCGCTGAGCCGAGCTCAGCAACAGGCGGAACGAAGTCGGGTTAGACATCTGCTTTGCGATTCCGAAATAGCTCACGACGCACCGAGCTTTCATTCGAAAACCTCGAGCCCTACCGGAACGTAGTGGAGCCAAGCCACATCGAGGCCCGTCATCGAGTTGCATCTGCGCAATGGTCAAGCCCGGCGTATTCCCATTTACCGCTTGGCTGCATGACGATACGGATACTTGGGGGAGACGGCCTTGTACTACGCTTGGGAAGTCTTTCCCGTTGGTAACACTTTTTTGTAAAAGAGGTCCCCATGAAAGCGATTCTTCCTCTGGCCCTGCTGGCTGCGGCGGCCCCCTTCTCGCTGCTTGCCGCGTCCGCGCCACTGACACCGAACGCGGTGATCAGTATTCCTGGCGGCGCCCACGGGATCGGCTTCGACGACATCGGCTACGCCGCGCAGCTCGGTCGCGTGACGATCCCGGCTGGCACCACCGGCAACCTGGTCCTGATGGACCCGGTGACGGATGCGCTGACCGTGATCCCGGGTGTGAGCGCCGCGCCAAAGGTCAAGTCGTTCCGGGAGGGCACTACCTCCGCGATCTACGCCGACGGCTATTTGTTCGCCAGCGACCATGATCCCACGGAGATCGTGACGATCGACCCGAAGACACACGCCG
>DAIAZB010000529.1 GCA_027443745.1 Thiomonas sp.
ACCAGTTTGCCGGGTGACCCGACGTTGCAGCGAAGGGCGCGCAGCCTGGCCAATGTCAGCGTGAACCACGCCATCGGCAATGTGCTGTATGGCGCAACCGTGCATTACAGTGGGCCGCGCTGGGACAGCGATGCCAACGGCAATCCGGTGACGCTCGGAGCCTATGCCCTTGTCGACCTCACCGCCAGCGGTCCGATCACGCCGCAGTGGAGTTGGAATGCGCGGGTGCAGAATCTGTTCGACAAGAAGTATCAGACGGCCTACAGCTACAACCGCGAACCCTTCGGCGTCTTTCTGGGTCTGATCTGGCGACCGTTGGGTTCCTGACCCAAGCGGTCGCTGCCCCGCTCATGCCGCACCCCATGCCCCCTCCCGCCATCGACCAAGCCCTGGAACTGACCGGCCTCCGCATCGAGCCGCCCAGCGGCCGTCTGTTGGCCGTGACCGTCGGTGTTCTGATGCTGGCGGTGCTGCTGGGCGTGAGCGTGGGCGCGGGCGGCTGGAACTGGCCGATCATCGCGCAGCTGCGTATTCCACGCGTGCTGGCCGGCGCTGGTGCCGGAGCCCTGCTGGCGCTGGCCGGACTGGCGATGCAACTCGTGCTGCGCAACCCCCTGGCCGATCCCTATGTGCTCGGCGCATCGGCAGGCGCCGGTATGGGGGCCATTGGGATGCTGGTGGTCTTCGGCAGGCTGCTCTGGCTGGGCAGTGTGGGCGGGGCGCTGGCGGCGCTGGGTTTGCTGCTGTTGCTGGGCCGCCGCGCCATGGCCAGCCCGGATGACGAGGCACCGGCCCAGCTCATTCTGATCGGCGCCATGCTCTCGGCGGTGTTCGCCGCCGGCTCCACCTTGCTGCTGGCGCTGGTGCCGGAGCAGAGTTTGCGCGGTGCGGTGTTCTGGCTGGTGGGGGATTTGTCGGGCGCGCGCTTCGGTCGCTGGCTCTGTCTGGTGGCCATCGTGCTGGCGGCGGTTCTTGCGGGATGGAGCCGCGCCTTCGACCGGCTGGCGCTGGGCAGCGAGCATGCCTGGCTGCTCGGCGAGCCGGTGCATCGGCTGCGCCTCGTGCTGGTGCTGCTGGCCGCCGTGGCCACGGGAGCGGCAGTGGCCGAAGCGGGCGCAGTGGGCTTCGTCGGCCTGGTCGTGCCGCACCTGTTGCGCCTGTTCGGCGTGGTGCGCATGCGCCAGCAAAGCTGGGCTGTGCCCTTGGTGGGCGCGGCGCTGGTGGTGGTGGCGGACTCCCTTGCGCGCGGTGTGGCCATGCCTTACGAACTGCCGGTCGGCGCCATCACCGCCTTGATCGGTGCTCCGGTGTTCATGCTGTTGTTGATCCGTCAGCCGCGATGAATTCGCTCGCCACGCTGCTTGCCGCCGACCGGCTGGATGTGCGCGTCGGCTCGCGTTTGCTATTGCGCCAGTTGTCCATGCAGGTGCGGCGTGGTGAACGCTGGGCGGTTCTCGGTCGCAACGGCGCGGGCAAGTCCACCCTGCTGCGGCAATTGGCCGGTCTGGGCGTGGCGCCGGCACCGGTGCTGCTGGGCGGTGCGGCCCTGTCGACGTTGTCGCCACGGGCGCTGGCGCAACAGCGCGCGTTTTTGCCAAGCCAGCCGCGCGACCGCTTCGGCATTGCCGTGCTGCATGCCGTGACTTTGGCGCAGCATCGTGTCGACGACGCCATGGCGATGGACTGCCTGCGTCGGGTGGATGCGGCGCATCTGGCCCATCGGCATGTGCTGCAACTCTCGGCCGGCGAACGCCAGCGCGTCGCTCTGGCCCAGGTCCTGGCGCAGCGCACGCCGCTGCTGTTGCTGGACGAACCCGTTTCGTTTCAGGACCCGGCGCATCAGGGCCTTGTGGCGCGCTTGCTGCGTGGGTTGCCGCAACAGGGCATCGTGTTTGCCGCACATGATGTGAACTGGGTGGCGCATGTGGCTACCCATGTGCTGGGTCTTGTCCCTGGTGGGCAGTGGATCGCCGGCCCCGTCGATCAAACCCTGCAGGCGCATCACCTGCAGCGGCTTTACGGCTGTGACTGGCAGCGTGTAGCGCGCCAGGATGGTCCGGATGTGTGGCTGCCGGTTTGAAGCGTCGTCTTCATCGTCCGCCGTCGATCCCGCGGGTGCGGGCGATGGCGGCGCAGAGTTGCGCCACGCCGTCCAGCACCTGCGCACCCATGCGCGGCAACTGGTGCGGATTGAGCAGCACGAGCTGACCGTGGCGCACGGCGCTGACATCGGAGTCGCGAGTCCAGACGTCGAGCGCATCGGCATGCGAGCTGGCGGTGACGATGAGTTGCGGGTCCGCCGCGATCACCGCTTCTCGGCTGATGCTCGGGGCCAGCAGCGGCAACGCGGCGAAGGGGTTGACGCCACCGCACAAGTCAATCGCCTGGTTGATGAGTTGCGGCCCGCCTACGGTCATCAGCGGGTCGCCCCAGACCTGGTAGAACACCCGCACTGGCGCCAGCCCGGCGTAGCGTGCGCGCAAGGCTGCCATGCGGGCGTTGAAGTCACGCACCCAGGGCCGGGCCACGGCTTCGGTGCCGGCCAACTCACCAATGCGCTGCACTGTGCTGGCGATGGCCTGCAAGCTGTCGGTCTGGCTCCAGTACACCGGAATACCCAGGCGTTGCAGGGTGTCGATTTGGCGCGGTGGCGTGCCTGATTTCCAGGCCAGGATGAGATCGGGCTTCAGGCTGGCGATGGCTTCCAGATTGAGCGCGAAGGCATCTCCAACGCGCCGCAGCCTGCGCGCGGCGGGTGGTGCGTCGGCATGCTGCACGGTGGCAATGAGCTTGCTGCCCGCTCCGGCGGCGTAGCTCAATTCCACCAGCTGCGGCGACAGCGCGATGATGCGCCGTGCCGGATGCGCCAGCCGCACCAACTGGCCGGTATCGTCGCGTACGCTGATGTTGGCTTGAGCTACGGGCAGCAGGCCGACGCACAGCAGGGTGCGTAGCAGGGCACCAAGAAGCCAGCCCGGTGTGACGATGCGCATTCGGCGCAGGGGGCGCGCAGCCCGGCTCTGGTCATGTCCGGCTGTTTGCCGCACGCCGCTCATGCCGAGGGCATCCTTGTCTTGGGCTGGTGCGCACACAGATCGGCCAGATCGCAGCGCCAGCATTCTGGCTTGCGCGCCTTGCAGACGTAGCGCCCATGAAGGATGAGCCAGTGATGGGCGTCGCGCAGGTAGGCGCTGGGCACGACCTTCATCAGCTTGGATTCCACCTCGAGTGGAGTCTTGCCACGCGCCAGGCCGAGGCGGTTGGCGACGCGGAAGATATGCGTGTCGACCGCCAGCGTGGCCTGGCCGAAGGCGACGTTCAGCACCACATTGGCCGTTTTGCGACCCACTCCCGGCAAAGCCTCCAGGGCCTCGCGCCGGTTCGGCACCAGGCCGCCGTGCTGCTCCACCAGCAAGCGACCGAGCGCAGCCAGATGCTTGGCCTTGGTGCGATACAGGCCGATGGTGCGGATGTGGGGCGCGATGCCGTCTTCCCCCAAGGCGGCCATGGCTTGTGGCGTGGGTGCGGCGGCGAACAGGGCCGGTGTGGCCTTGTTGACGCTGACGTCGGTGGCCTGGGCCGACAGCACCACGGCGACCAGCAGCTCGAAGGCGTTGCGATACTCCAACTCGCTGCGGGGCTGCGGATTGGCGGCCTGCAAGCGTGCAAACAGGCTTTGAATCGCAGCTTTTTGCATGGTTGAATTGTCGCCTTGTCTGGATGGTCCGAACAGCGCTGCCGCGAGGCTGCCAACGCCTCGCCTGCTCTGCCCGGGCTCAGTTTTTGCGCTGGGCCTGGCGTTGGCGTGCACGCTCGAGCGCGGCCGCAATCAGCTCGCTCTTGGGCCGTGCAGCCGAGGGTGTCTCGCGTGGCGGTGCGTCGGCTGGCAGCATGGGGGCAGTGGTCTTTGCGGGCTCGCCCTGCATGGCCGAGCCCGTTGTTGGCAGCCCATCCTGGTGCTTGTGGCCTCGCGGCTCGAGCCGGCTGCGGTGCCCTGCGTAGCGCAGCCGCGCCCGCTGCGCCTGCGCGTCGCTCCAGGCGCTCCAGCCCGTCTGGGCAGCCAGCGCGGGGTTGCTCAAGGGCTGCATGTGGATACAGTCCATCGGGCAAGGGGGCAGGCAGAGTTCGCATCCGGTGCAGCCGTCCGCCCAAACCCCATGCATGCGCTTGGGTGCACCGACGATGGCATCCACCGGGCAGGCGTCGATGCACAGGGTGCAGCCGATGCACCAGGCCTCGTCGACCACGGCAATGCGGCGCGGGCCTTCAACGCCATGTGCGGGATCGAGCGGCACGCTGGGTCGGCCGGTGACGGCTGCAAGGCGCGCCACGCCTTCAGCGCCTCCCGGCGGGCATTGGTTGATCTCGGCAAGCCCCGTCGCCACGGCCTCGGCATACGCGCGGCAATCGGCATAGCCGCAGCGGGTGCACTGTGTTTGCGGCAGGGTCGCGTCGATGCGATCGGCCAGGCTTGGAGTCATCATGCAGGTCGTGAGTCCGCTGTCCCTCGCAGCTTGCGAGCCGCTTCGCGCCGATCACAGGGCGCGAAGCATTCAGGCGGTGCGGCGGCGGGTTGTTTTCTGCACCGCGCCTTCGCGGTGGGCGGCAATGAAGTCGCGCACGCGGGGATAGGTGATCTCGCGCCAGCGGCGGCCGGAGAAAATGCCGTAGTGGCCGGCGCCCGGAACGGTGAAATGGGTGCTGTCGGCTTCCGGAATGCCGGTGCAGAGTTGATGCGCTGCTTCGGTCTGGCCGGCGCCCGAGATGTCGTCGAGTTCGCCCTCGATGGTCATCAGCGCGGTGTTGCGAATGTCTTGCGGTCGCACCGGTTGGCCATGCACATGCCATGTGCCATGGACCAGGGCGAAGTCCTGGAACACGATGCTGATGGTGTCGAGGTAGTACTCCGCCGGCAGATCGAGCACAGCGTTGTATTCGTCATAGAAGCTGCGGTGGGCTTCGGCATCATCGGTGTCGCCGCGCACCAGGTCGAGGAAAAAATCGTAGTGCGAGTTGAAGTGCCGGTCCGGGTTCATCGCAACGAAGCCGGTGTGCTGCAAAAAACCCGGGTAGACACGACGGCCGGCGCCGGGGTAATTCACGGGAACACGGTAGATGACATTGCTTTCGAACCATTCGTAGCTTTTGTTCATCGCCAGATTGTTCACCGCGGTGGGCGATTTGCGTGCGTCGATCGGCCCGCCCATCATCACCATGCTGCGCGGCGCGGCTTCCCCAGCAGTTGCCATCAGCGAGATGGCGGCCAGGACAGGCACGGTGGGCTGGCACACCGACATGACATGGACGTCCGGGCCGATATGGCGGATGAACTCCTGCACATAGGCGATGTAATCGTCGAGTGAGAAGCCACCTTGCTCGGTGGGCACCATGCGCGCGTCGACCCAGTCGGTGATGAAGACCTTGTGATCCTGCAGCATGGTGCGCACGGTGTCGCGCAGCAGGGTGGCGTGATGGCCGGAGAGCGGCGCCACAATCAGCACCGCCGGAGCGTTTTTCAGGCGACCCAGCGTCTTCGGGTCGTCGGTGAAACGCTTGAATCGCAGCAGGCGACAAAAGGGTTTGTCCAGCACCACTTGTTCCTGGATGGCGATTTCGCGCCCGTCCACTTGCAGCGAGGTGATGCCGAACGCAGGTTTTTCGTAGCTCTTGAGCAGGCGGTGCATGAGCTCGTAGCTGGCCGACAGGCGCTGGGCACCGGGGGTCTGCGACAAGGGCCACAAGGGGTTGGTGTAGAACTTGGACGCAGCCTCGGCGAACTCGGCCAGTGGGCTGAGCATGGCGCGCTGCGATTCATACCAGTCGTAAACCATGGAGACTCCTTGTGCAATGCACCAATTTTATCGCCGGGCTCGACATTTGCCTGCACGCACCCAGGATCCCGCCTGCTTCACAAGGTCGGGATTCCGGGCTGCAGCAGACCGGGCACATGACTCGACCCTTGCCAGGGGGCAGGCGAAAAAGCGCAAGTACCGCAAGTACCGAACCACTCAGACCATGCTCTTTTCAGACTGCATGGCTGCTGCCATGGCCTTGGCAACATAATCGATGTTGCGGGTGTTGAGCGCTGCCACGCAGATGCGACCCGTGCTGACGCCGTAAATGCCGTGCTGCGTACGCAGCGCTTCCATTTGTT
>DAIAZB010000530.1 GCA_027443745.1 Thiomonas sp.
AGCTTTGCGCGCTGCTGCAGCGACCGTCGGCGTGGACAGGCCCGCGCCTGGGTGCTTGCATCGTCAATACAGAAATCTGTATCATCATTCGATGAAGACCACGCTGGACATCAACGACCGACTCCTGGCCGATGCCAAGGCGCTGGCAGCCCAGCAACGCTCGAGCCTGACTCGGGTGATCGAGGAAGCGCTGCTGCTGCGACTGCGCGCGAATGCGGATGCAGCAAAGCGCCCTTCGGTCCGCCTGACCGTGTTCAAGGGTCGCGGCGGCCTGGTAGCGGGCGTGAACCCGCTGAGCAACAAGGCCTTGCTAAAGGCCCTGGGCGATGACGCCTGATGTCAACGTGTTGATCGCTGCATCGCGCACCGATCATCCGCACCATGCCGTGGCGCGCGACTGGCTCTTGAAAGCGATCACCGCCGCCGAGGCCGGCGCCGCGTTCACGCTGATGCCGATGGTGCTGGCGAGCTTTCTGCGTCTGGTCACCAGCCCCAAGGTCTTCAAGCTGCCCACCCCCACCGAAGACGCCGTGGCGTTCGTCGATGCGCTGCTGGCGGCGCCCGGTGCGCATCTGGCGGCGCTGGGACCGGAGTGGCCTGAACTGCGAAGGCTCTGCCTCGGCAAGCAGCTGGGCGGCAACGATGTGCCGGATGCCTGGCTGGCAGCCGCCGTGGCTCATCTGGGCGAGCACCTCGTCAGCTTCGATCGAGACTTCAGGAAGCTGCTGGCGCGCGGCCAGTTCACATTGCTAGCACCGGCTTAGCGGTTGGCGATCGAAGGCGCGCGGGCAGGAGAACGTCCAAGATCGGCTTCCGCGTGAGCTCACGCTCTCGGCCAACAGCCGGCGTTGGCGATGTGATTGATGATCGGCTGCAATTCAGCCGTGAGCTGACCGCTGAAAAATCCCGACCTACGTTTGCGCCAATGTTCACCGCCGGCGCAGGCATCGCCTGCCCCGATCTACTGACCCTTGAACAGCGCCTGGAAGTGCCGCGACACGGGCAACCTTTCGCTGCGCCCGCGCAGAGTGAGGTGCATGCTCCCTTCGTCCACGCGCACCGCCGCCGCAATGTGCCGGTGGTTCACGATCACCGAGCGGTGCACCTGCCAGAACAACTGCTCGTCCAACTGTGCCAGGAGTTCCTTCAGGGGGGTACGGATCAGCGCATCGCCGCCGGCGTAAACCACCCGTGTGTAGCGGCTGTCGCTTTCGAAGTAGATGACCTCATCGGTTCGGATCATTCGCAGCTCACGGCCCACGCCAGCCTGCAGCACGGCGAGCGGTGGCGGCCGATGTGCCCCTTCGGTCAGCTGTCGCAACAGGGCCTGCAGGCCAGCCGCGGTGTCGGTGGCGGTCGGCGACAGGCGCGCGCGCAGGCGCAGCACGGCTTGCGACAAACGCTCGGTGTCCACGGGCTTGAGTAGATAGTCCACCGCGCCAGTGTCGAATGCGGCCAACGCGTGGTCACCGTAGGCCGTGACGAACACCACCTGCGCCTGGTTGCCGATGCGACGTGCCACGTCGATCCCACTGAGGCCCGGCATGCGAATGTCCAGGAAACATACGTTCGGCTCGTGCTCCAGGAAGGCGTCCCAGGCGTCGACGCCATTGCCCGCAGTGGCCACCACCTGCGCCGCCGGCCAGGCCCGCTTCAGGGCGGCCAGCAGTTGCTCGCGCGGGGCTTCTTCATCGTCGGCAATCAGCACGCGGGTCATGACTTGGCCAGGTTCAAGGGCAGATGCAGTTCGGCGCGAAACCCGCCGCCGGGCGCCGCGCCAAGGGTCAGATGGGCCGCCGCGCCGAAAGCGAGTCCCAGCCGCTGCCGGATGTTGGTCAGGCCCACCCCTTCCTGCATCGCAGGGTGCGGGCCCGGACCATTGTCGACGACGTCGAAGTTCGCCATGACGCCTTGGGCGCGGCCGCGCAGCAGCAGTTCGCCGCCGGCAACCTGCGACTCCACCCCGTGCACCACCGCGTTCTCGACCAGCGTGAGCAGCATGCCGGGCGGCAGCAGCAGGCCCTGGAGCTTCTCATCCACGTCGATGCGCCATGCGAGGCGCGTGCCCATGCGGGCCTGCATGACCTGGAGATAGCGTTCGATGGTCGTTAACTCTTCCTTGGCCGCCACCAAAGGGCGGTTGAACATGGGCAAGGTGGCGCGCAGGTAGCCGGTGAGCGCGTCCAGCAGCGGGGCGGCGCGGTCGTCCTTGGTCTGCACCCAGTGTTGCACCGACGCCAGTGTGTTGAACAGGAAGTGCGGCTCCATCTGCGCCGCTGCCAGGCGGCGTGCCATTTCGATGGCTTTCTCACGCTCGGCCTGCTCGCGCAGCCTGGCCTCGATCTGGTGGGCGCGCCAGACCACCAGGAACCACAGTGCGGTGACAAGCAAAGACATCCCGAGGATCAGCGCCAGCGCGACCGCTTCGCGGTCAGTGCGGTCGGGCACGCGCCAGCAGATTCCGAGCACCATCAGCACCACCGTCGCCGCGACGCCCGCCTGCGCCTGCAGCAACGGGCGCGCCCAGGGTCGCCACCACAACCAGCGCGCGGCTGCACCGCCCATCACCACCAGTGCCAGCAGGGCGGCCGACAATCGCGCCGTTTGCGACGCTGGCGCCAACTGCAGCACCACGAAAGCAACCGCCGCGAAGTTGATGGCGGCGTTGGCCAGCAACGTGGGGCTGGGGCTGTCGCTGCCGGCGCGCGTCATCTCGTCGGCGGTGAAGGCGCGCTTGGGGGCGGCATACAGGAGCTGACACCAGTCGATGGGTTTGTGGACCATGGGTTTGAGTGTAGGAGCGGGCTCGGCCAGGTCTGCACGCAGTGGTCCAGTGGATCGTGGGCACGCTTGAACTGCAGCCGGAGCGGACGAGCTGCGCCGTTTGCCGGCGCTGGAGATGCAGCTCCGGGCTCTCAGCGGTCAGCTCATGGCTGCCTTGCAGCCGAGCATCAGCCAGATCGCCCACGTCCGGAATGGGTCGCCAGCCGCCTCACCCCGGATTCAACGCCCGCACCCGCTGCAAGGCCACCGCCGCGGCCGCGGTGCGCGTCTCCACGCCCAGCTTCTCGTACACCCGCTCGAGGTGCTTCTTCACGGTGGCCGGGCTGCTGCCCAGGATGTCGCCGATGTCGCGGTTGGTCTTGCCCTTGGCCACCCAGTACAGCACCTCGCTCTCGCGCAGCGTCAGGCCGAAGGCCTGCATCGTGGCCTGCACGGTGGCGGCGTCGCTCACCTCGCGCAGCACCACCAGCCAGTCGTCGTCCACGGTGCGGCCCTGCAGGGTGCACACCAGCTGGCGCGTGCCGTCCAGGCTGGCCACCAGCGGCCGCAGCTCGCGCTCCAGGGCCCGTTCGGCGCCGGCCCGGCGCAGCCATTGCTGCAGCGCGGCCGGCACTTCGCCCGGCACGGCGTGGAAGTAGCTCGGCAGCCAGCGCCGCGCCAGCGGCGTCTGCCACACCAGGCGCGCGCCGTCGGCCTGCAGGCGCACCGCCAGCGTGGCGTGGCCGAAGGCGTCGAGCGCGTTGCGCGCCTGCCGCGCCTGGCGCGCCGCCTGCATGTGCGCGGCCATGCGTGCCAGCACCTCGGGCGGGCGGATGGGCTTGGTCACGTAGTCGATGCCGCCGGCCTCGAAGGCCGCCAGCACATGCTCGGTCTCGGTCAGGCCGGTCATGAATACGATGGGGATGTGCGCCGTTTCGGGCCCGGCCTTGAGCCGGCGCGCGACCTCGAAGCCGTCCAGGCCCGGCATCACCGCGTCCAGCAGCACGATGTCGGGCTCGGCCTCGGCCGCGCGCTGCAGGGCGCCGGCGCCGTCGGTGGCCACGAGCACGGTGTAGCCGGCGGCGTCCAGCGCGTCGTGCAGCAGGGCCAGGTTGTCGGGCACGTCGTCGACGATCAGCACCAGGCCGGCCGAGCGCGCAGCGTCGGGCAGCCGGGCGGCCTGCGCCGCATCGGGCGGGGCGGTGGCTTCAGGGTCGGGCGAGCGCATCGTCGATCAGCGGTGTCATGCGGTCGAACTGGAAGGCCTGCGCCAGCTCGCGCAGCGGCGCCAGCCAGGGCGCGCATTCGGGGCGCTCGTGCTCGATCTGCGCCAGCAGCCGCTGCACGCCGCGCGGGTAGCCCAGGCGCACCACCTGCTGCAGCGCCTGCAGCAGCTCGCGCGGGGGGCGCGGCAGCTCGGGCGGGGGCGG
>DAIAZB010000531.1 GCA_027443745.1 Thiomonas sp.
TCGCCACGAGCACAGACGCTGCAGGCTATACGCGCCGGTTCCATTACGACGCGCTCAATCGCGTGGTGTCCGTCAGCTATCCGGACCACACCTCCACTCGGTACACGTGGAACCGCCTAGACCTCGTGGCCGTCACTGACCGCCAGGGCAACACCACCCACTACGGCTACGACGCCGAACGCAACCTCATCGCGGTCACTGACCCGCTGGGCCACGTCACGCAGTACACCTACTACGCCAACGGCAAGCGCCACACGATGACCGATCCGAACGGGAACGGCACCACGTGGACGCGCGATCTCGAAGGCCGGGTCATTGCCAAAACCTATGCCGATGGCAAGGGCACGACGTATGCATATGACGGCAGCAGTCGCCTGGTCAGTCAGACCGATGCACTGGGGCAAAGCACGACCTACAGCTACGACCAGGCCGACCTGCTCACCGGGATACAGTACCTGCATGCCGTGAATCCCACAGCAGCGGTGTCCTACCACTATGATCCATACTATCGTCGCCTTGACAGCATGACGGATGGCTTAGGCAACAGCGCCTTCAGCTACGTGCCGGCCGGTCAGCCCGGCGCCCTAAAGCTGGCCAGTGAGACGGGACCGTTCAGCGCGAACGACAGCGTGCAGTACGCTTACGATGCGTTGGGCCGTATCATCCAGCGCACCACCGATGTATCAATGAGCGATACCTACGATCCACTCGGTCGGCTGAGTGAAGAAACCAACCCGCTCGGCACCTTCCAGTACGGCTACCTCGGTGATACAAATCAGTTGACGTGGCGAACAGTGACGACGCCCTCCGGCCAGCTAGGTCTCGCGTTGAACATGGAGTACGAGTCCAACCGTGGCGACCGGCAGCTGCGCCGTCTGATGTACCTGGACGTCAAGGGGCGGCGGCTGGAGGCCTTGCAGGAATATGCCCACAGTCCCGAGCATCTGCTGACTGCTGCCAACCGCGTGGGGCCGTGGCTGCGTGACGGGCACGAGGGTGACGGCGATCACGATGGTCGAACCGTCGACGACGACGCGGCACTGGTGGCGATGCAAGATCCAGATCACGATCACGATCACGACGGCTGGGGCCATGACGGTCATGGCGGCTGGGGCGACGAGGGTGGTGACCGCGGCGACAACGAACGCTACCGCTACGATGCGGCCTACCGGCTCACGGACATACAGGCCGATGATCGGAATGCCGGCCGCTTCGACTACGACGCGATGGGCAATCTACTGAAAGTGAGCGGTAAGTCGAGTTCGTTCACGGCCACCGCCAACGCATTGAACCAGCTTGGTACGGTTAACGGGATGTCTTGGCAGTACGATGCAGATGGCAACCTGATCGACGACGGCGCGCATCAGTATGCATGGGATGCAGCCGGTCACCTGATTAGCCAGACCGATGTCGCCACCGGCGAAGTTACCTACTACAGCTACGACGGATTGGGGCGGCGTCTAACGATCAGCCGCCAGAACGGCACTGCAAGCATGCAAGCTCGGTACCTGTGGTGCGGGTCGTCAGTCTGTCAAATGCGTGATGGCAACGACGCGGTAGCGGCAGACTTTTTCGATCAAGGTGAAGCCCGCGGAGCGCAATCGCTTTATTACGTGCGCGACCAACTGGGTAGTGTGATCGGAGTGGCCGATGCCAAAGGAAAAGTGCTGGGTGCCACGCACTATGACGCCTATGGTGTAGCAACACAGGTACGGGGCCTGCAGTCCGATTATGGGTATGCTGGGATGCTGCGCGATCCTGGATCGAGCCTGTACCTGACGCTGTATCGTGCGTACGATCCGGCGGTGGGACGCTGGCTCAGTCGTGACCCGCTGGGAGAGCTTGGCGGCAAGAACATCTATGCCTATGTCGAGGATAACCCGATGGGCTACATAGATCCTCTCGGTTTGGCCCTCACGCCAGCACAACAAGCGGCCGTTGCTGCAGCAGCGCGAGATTGGTCCAACTCCCATGTGCCCTACGTCTTTGGTGGAACAACCAAGAAAGGTGCCGACTGTTCCGGCGCGGTATCCAGCATTTTTGCTCAAGCGGGTATCAACATTGGCAGGATGACCAGTGGGGAGTTCAAGCACAGTCCATTGTTCAGTCCGGCAACAGGGGCGCCGCAGGTAGGCGATGTTGGTGTCTACCCAGGGCATGTCGATCTTTATGGTGGCGATACTGGCCCCGGTAAGGACGTGTGGAGCGCGTACCACACCGGGGGGCCGGTGTTCGGGCCGGCTAACAGTTCATGGTTTGGTACACCGACTTGGTATCGGTACAACGGGCCATAGGCCAGGAGAAATTACATGCGACAGCTTCTTGCTGCGGCGTTTGTTCTCGTTGCATCTACGGCATGTGCAACTCCCCCCCCTTGCCACGGCGTGATCCGCAGTCTGAGTGATGCGCGCAAGGCAGCTTTGGCGCCTGCAATAGCTGAGCAACTGCACGTTCACAAAGTTGATGTACTACAGTCTTTTCAAGTTGGGACATGGGACATCATTTACGTCGATACGCATCAGTCTGACGAGGCGTTTTTGTTTTATGCGCATGACCCTCTTACTAGCCACTACATCACGCTGTGGAGTGGTGCCGCTATGCGTAATGAAGAGCAAAGTATTAAAGCCTGGACGATCAAAAATGCTCCGGGCATACCAGTGAAACTCGCTAGTTGTTTTGCGTGGCACGTTACAAAGAACCGTGATCGGTGACCAGGGGTAGCCAATATCATCGCCGACCAGCATTCTTCGTCAGAGGAAGTTAAATCACGGCTCCCTTACTCCGCGCCCCGGCCGTCCTGGTCAACGCACGAAGCACAAGAGCCCCAGGGCGTCTCTTGAAGGCCATACGGATCTCGTAGCCCTGCGTAGCGACGGACGCTGGTCGCCCGCTGCACGATCGCCAAGCGCCAGGCAATCGTAAGCTGTTGTGTCACAAGCTGGTGTTGTGTGCCATCCGCGGTGGCGTGGTCAATAGATTGTGCTGCCATCGAAGGGTTCGCCGGGAGGCGAACCCAACGTGTCAGCATGACCGCACCCTCACGACAACCCTGGCTTGTTGGCAACTGGTTGAAAAAGCCGCCCTGGAAGCGCGTGCCGTTCTCGTCTGGCGCTGCACCGCGCCTGCTGGCCGCGCAGCTTCTCAAGCGCCCTCGCTCTTCCGTCGCGTGGGCCGGGCTCACTACCAGTGTCGCGCCTGCCGCCATCAGACGACGCAGATCGGCGGTACCCACTGGTCAAATTGATGGCGAAGCTGGCTAGCTTGCTCGCCGGAAATGGTCATCTTAGGTGGCAACGGCTGGTCATTTCGGTGGCAATACGCACCAATTTGCCCGTGCGCATACGAAAAGATGATGTCGCCCGGTCGGACGAGCTTCATGTTCTCGTAGGTCTGGTTGAAGGCGCCGTTCGTGTTTCGATAGGGCGACCACAGGTAGCCGCCACGAATTTCGTGGTCGCGCGTCTGCTTGTGGTTGACCCACCAAAAAGCCATCCGGCTCTCTCCCTGTGCCCAGGTTAGCCAAAATCGCTTCCGGTGTGCGCGCTCGCACCCGGGCAAACCTGCGTCGGAATCGATGGCCGGCCCGGCCTTGAACCAGCGGTTGCCCCTGGAAAACTCAGCCGAACAAGCACTTTTGCTCTATTCGGTCCGTTCAATCGCCCATCAGCGGCACAACCTACGTCTAGTGATCCCCCAACATATCCCAAACGCCGCATGTCGCGGCCATTGTCCTTGTGGAGGATATGGGTATGGGAGCAAAGCGGTCATGGACTGGGGAACCCTCACGTGTTTCGAATGAAAACACCCCGACGAGCTACTTCAAGTTTCCGCTTAGTTGTCACCGTGATGGTGAATCAGTGGATGCCCGCTCGCGCCACCTCGGGAGGGAGCTAGTCTTGATAGGCGCGATGATCAACAGCCTAGAGAAGACGTTTGGAAGCGCGGTTGTTGCAACCTCAATTGCTGATTCGTACATCCTAGTTACCATAAGGGTGGATCACCGTGAGGGTCTGTTCAGTGGTCCAACCATCTGGGAAAACGTGCAACAAACTTCTCGGGAACTCGACGCCAACGTCGCTACAGGTGCGCCAAGACCTCATCGTGTCGCGCTACATGACGACACGCTTTTGCTTCTTTTGAAGCAGATCTCCAAAAATTGCCGCACAGGCGAAGTATCTCCACCGATACTCGTTGATGAAGCTGGTGATCACACGATGCCTGTGCTTGACCCACAGGTTTTTGATGAGCCAAGCTCGTCAAAGGCTAAGGAGCTCGTGGATTCTTTCCAGGTGACAGGCGGCTGCCTGAGCAAGAGTGGACGAGTAAGCCTCAAGCTTGATCACGATTCGGTCTGGGCCGAACTGAATTTCGCTTTGGAGGAGGAGGCTTCCGGCTGGACGCTTGCAGCGCTGCAGAACGGTGTGTGGATCGACGGCAAGGTGGTTCAACATGACAATGGCATTTGGCAGCTTCAGGACGGCGCCAAAGTCGTCACTCATCCCACGCTGCTCATGGACGACGCAAGCGTTGACGAAGCAACCAAATAGTTGTGCAGCCAAGTCATAGCGAAAACCCACCGGCAGGCGCTCGCCGGTGAGTTATGGCGGTCGCGCACGTTGGCCGCGACTACTGAAGCGCCAAGCAGAAGGCCGCTACCATTTCCCCCGTCCTTGAAGATCAGATTGATGCTTGTTTTCTCCAGCAGCATGCGTGCTGCCTCGCATTCCTGATCGTCCGCTAGGTGCAGCACGGCATCGGCGCCGTCGACGACGTCAAGATGACCGTCACGCGCCCACACACATGAGAGCTTCCTGAGCCACTCTTCGGGCGACTGATCAAGCAGGGCGAACAGCTTGTCGGTGCCGTTCAGGTGCCGAGTGGCGCGCATGAGTGTTGTCACACGCTGGATTTCTGGTACCAGCCATGGCACCGCGCCCGTTTGTCGCGCCAGGGAGCATATGCCTTGGTCAAGTCGATCGGCCTGCACATCGGAAAGGCCGCACCGGAGCCTAGCCTCCGCACGGTCGCCGGTTCGTTGCAACAGGCGTGCGAAGCGGTCGATGTGAGCAGGCATTAAGGGCGTATGGCGTGACAACAGGGGCGCGGTGGTGATGAACCCATCAGCCGCCTTCGCCACCGGAACTTCCAGAGCGTCAAAGACGGTGCCGAAGAAGTACTCTTTTGTCCTGCCGCGTTGCTTGTGCCACTTCATATCTAATGGCGTCGCGCGCAGATGCGTTGCGGCCAATACCTCAGCACGGTCGGGTCGCCCGGCTACTTCCAGATAGGTGTGAAGAGGCACGGCGGCATCGTGAACATAGTGACTGAGCGGAATCAGGATGTCCGCTTCGCCCGACGCGTGAAGGGCGCGATAGACGGCGCGCGCGGTTGGCGTGGGCGCGTCCTGAACATCCCTCAACCGTTGCGTCATGCGGTGTTTCCGCAGCCAATAGGCGCGCGCGTCCACCCATAGCCACCAGAAACCTCAGTAATATCAAGGCTTTATTTCTGGGCCGCGGTTCGTCGCTGATCAGCATAACCTTGAAAAATCAATAGGTTACGAACGTCTGCGCCCCGCACGCCCGTTGGCAGGGGTTTTTATCCCTTTCGGGGTCTGTCAGAGGATCGCGCATCGTGACCGAAGCCGACCGGTGAGGCCGCGTCGCGGCGCGATCCGTGCCATTCGTGTGCCCCCAAAAACTATCACATTCCGCCCTTGCCACAGCACGCTGGCCCGCGGCGCACGACCCCAGACGGGTGGATTTGGATCGAGGTAAATAGCAAGCCTGGCACCGTCTTTCCACTGTTGACGCGTGCTGGCGGGCCTATGGCGTCGTCGCGAGACGGTGTACGTCACCTTGCCGTCGCCGTTCGACCGGGAGGGGGCGACCGTGCTGCGCGTACCTGCGATGGTGTCCGATCCGGGGTCGGAGGACGCGTACCTCGCCGAGGTCATGCTCAAGTTATCGGTCGGCGTGGATCCCAATGAGGTCATGCTGATCCGGTGTGCGTCCCGTGCGCTGAGGGACGCCCTGGTAGAGCGAGTGCTGGCGTCGCGGGAAGACCGCGACGATCCAGGGATGGACGGCGACCTCGCCGGAGCCGGGCGGGGTATTGGAAAAACGTGGTGCCGAGCCGGTGCCCGATCCTGGCGGGGTCGCCAATGCCGGCGGAAGGTGTGCACCTGCCGGGGCGGCAGTGTTCGAGCGTGGAGATCGTGAGGTCGCCGTTCGGGTGCCTTCAGATGCGATCGCGGAGATGCGTTCGAAGTAGTGTCGGCCATCGGTGGGGTGGTGGTTGTGGGCTGTCCCATGAGCCGAATATGGGGCATAATTAGCTCATATCATGAGCCGAATGGTGGATTTAATCGGCTCACACCTCGGAGTACGGCGCTTGGATAACCCCCGCTGGATCTGGCAACAACCGGACTGGCCGCAGTTTCATTGGCAGGCCGATACGCTGGCGCCGCTGCTGCGAGCCTGCCAGCAGGCGCAGGGACGCCTGCTTGGCATGGCGGGCGCCATTGCCGGGGACGCACAGGCGCAGGGCGAGCTGGATACCCTGCTGCAGAACATCATCACCTCGTCGGCGATCGAGGGCGAGACCCTCAATGTCGCCTCCGTCCGTTCGTCGCTGGCTCGACGGCTTGGTGTGGTGGCGGACGAGGGCGTGGGTATCACGCCGCGGAGCGAAGGGCTGGCCGAGCTGATGCTCGATGCCATCCAGCACTATGACGCGGCTCTGGACTTGCCGCGCCTGCTGGAATGGCACGTGTGGCTGTTCCCCCAGCAGGACACGTTGCTCAAGCATCCCATTCGTGTAGGTGGCCTGCGCGGCGACGAACCCATGCAGGTCGTCTCCGGGCGTATCGACCGCCCCACCGTGCACTTCCAGGCGCCACCCCGCGAGGGGCTGGAGGTACAGCTCGACGCCTTCCTCGACTGGTTCAACCGCAGCCGCCATGACACGGCGCTCGATCCGTTGCTGCGCGCCGGCATGGCCCATTTCTGGTTTGTCACCCTGCATCCGTTCGACGATGGCAACGGCCGCCTGACCCGCGCGATCACCGATCTGGCGCTGGCCCAGGCCGAGCACCAGGTCATCCGCTTTCATGCGATGTCGGCGAGCATCCTGGCCGATCGGGCCGGCTACTACCGCATCCTGGAATCCAGTCAGAAGGCCGGTTTGGATATCACGGCCTGGCTGCACTGGTTCCTCACCACATTGCTAAGCAGCTTGCAGGAGGCACTCCAGCGCATCGACCGGGTGTTGGCCAAGGCGCGATTCTGGCACCAGCATCAGCATCACGGCCTGCTGCCTGAGCAGATCAAGGTACTCAACCGCTTGCTTGATGGTGGCGAGCGCGGCTTCGAGCAGGGCATCAGTGCCGCCAAATACCAGGCTGTGGCCAAGGTTTCCAAGGCCACCGCCACGCGCCATCTGGCCGATCTGCTGGAGAAAGGTTGTATCGAACGTCTTCCTGGGGGAGGCCGCAGCACCCGTTACCAGGTCAAGAGCGGGCAGTCCGGGTGAGCTTTTTGCCCATGAGCAAAATTGACCCATGGCCTCACGCTTGGCTCACTTCTCAGTGAGTGATGTCGTGTTGAGCTGCCGCGTAAGTGCCGGGAGAGTGGTCCTTATCTTTTTCGGTGGAGTGTCAGGCCGCCTTACTTATGCGCGGCTTCGACGAGCCACTTACTCGTCGTGTGAGGGCAGGTTGACCTGCACACTGCCGCCATCGCCATCGCCATCGCCATCACCATCACCATCACCATCACCAGGCCGGGCCGGGCCGGGCTTGGTCGAGGGCCCGCTGCGCCAACTGGGGCGGGGTTGGTCGTCCGTGCTGGCTGGCGCTTCCTCCAGCTGAGCCTGCAGATCCCGGTGGCATCGTGATGAGGTCGGCGGGGGTGCCTGTTTTCGGCTTCGCCTGAGGGCTTGCCGCGGACCGCTGGGCTGC
>DAIAZB010000532.1 GCA_027443745.1 Thiomonas sp.
GGCATGGACGTCGTGTTCGCCGCGCGCAAGGAGGCCACGGCGGACGTTCCCGGCTGCGTGGCCTGGGACAGGTTTCTCGCCACGAGCGACGTCATCACCCTGCATGCGCCGTTGACGCCGCAGACCCGCGGATTGATCTCCATGGCGGAATTCCGGGCGATGCGGCGGCGTCCGCTGCTGATCAACACCGCGCGCGGCGACCTGGTCGACGAGGCCGACCTTGCCGCCGCGCTCGACCAGGGATTGATCGCCGGCGCCGGCTTCGATGTCAGCGTGGCCGAACCGCCGGCGGCGGACAGTCCGCTGTTGCGCATCGCCGCACGCGACAACGTGATCCTCACGCCCCACGTGGCATGGGCATCGGATCAAGCCCAGCAGGCCCTGGCCGACCAGTTGATCGGCCATCTGGAGAATTTTGTGGCCGGGCGCCCGAGCAACCTGATCGAGGTCCAGGCGTGAGCCGCGTGGCGGTGTCTGCTGCGCGGCTCACAGCCGATCCTCGCACCATGTTGCGCGCCATGTCCGACGCGGTCGCCTCGGCCGCGCCGCCTGGGGTGGGACGGCCGGGGTGACAAGTAGCAAGTAGGGCGGCAATGCGTCACGCATGACCCTCGGGAATACCTGAACTCATCACGCCGGCCGTGCGGCTTGCGTAGCGCGTCCATCAAGACGCCATGCCGTTGCCGGTTTGCGTTGCCGCCCGCACGGCGGTCTACGCAGTGAATGCACGCGCGCAGAACACGCTTGACGGCAGCAAGGCCCTTTACATTTCGAATCAGAATTCAAACCCAAAGCCCGGGCCGCAGCGTAGGATTTTCCATCTTCTCCTGCGCATTCCGCCGCCCCAAACTGCCAGCCTCATGACCACGCCCGAGCAAAGCGCACGAAGCAAAATCGACGTTTTGCTCACCACCGCGGGCTGGGCTGTGCAGGACGCCGCGGCCGCCAACATCCACGCCGCGCGTGGCGTGGCCATCCGCGAATTCCCGCTGCCCGGCCACGGCTTCGCCGACTACCTGCTCTATGTGGATGGCAAAGCCGCCGGTGTGATCGAAGCCAAGAAGGAAGGCGTCACCCTCACCGGCGTGGAAACCCAGGCCGTCAAATACACCCAGGGCCTGCCGCCCGGTCTGCCGCGCTGGCGCAACCCGCTGCCGTTTTCCTACCAGTCCACCGGTGTGGAAACCCGTTTCACCAACGGGCTCGACCCCGCGCCCCGGTCCCGCCCGGTGTTCGCCTTTCAGCGGCCCGAGCAACTCGCCGCATGGCTCGCCCTGCTTCCCACCACCAGCGTGCTGCATACCGGCAGCGGCGCGGGTCTTGCCGCAGCCGAACCCGCCGCCACCTTCCTCGCCCGTCTGCAATCCATGCCGCCGCTCAAGGAAAACGGCCTCTGGCCCGCCCAGGTCACGGCCATCCGCAACCTGGAGCAGTCCCTGCGCGAAAACCGCCCACGCGCGCTGATCCAGATGGCCACCGGCTCGGGCAAGACCTTCACCGCCATCAGCTTCATCTACCGGCTGATCAAGTTCGCGGGCGC
>DAIAZB010000533.1 GCA_027443745.1 Thiomonas sp.
GTCATCATCGACGAGCTGGCCGACTTGATGATGGTGGTGGGCAAGAAGATCGAGGAGCTCATTGCCCGTCTGGCGCAGAAGGCGCGCGCCGCAGGCGTGCATTTGATTCTCGCCACGCAGCGCCCCAGCGTTGACGTGATCACCGGCCTGATCAAGGCCAACATTCCCACCCGCATGGCGTTTCAGGTGTCGAGCAAGATCGACTCACGCACCATCCTCGACCAGATGGGCGCCGAGAGCCTGCTCGGCATGGGCGACATGCTCTACCTGCCGCCGGGCTCGGGCGTGCCGCAACGGGTGCATGGAGCCTTCGTCAGCGACGCCGAGGTGCATCGGGTGGTGGAGCAACTCAAGGCCCAGGGTGAGCCCGACTATGTGCTCGGTCTGCTGGAGCCGGAGACTGGCGAGGATGGTGCCGAAACCGGCTTCGACGGCTCCACGGGCAGCGATGCCGAGGTCGATCCGCTCTATGACCAGGCGGTGCAAATCGTGCTGCAAAGTCGCAAGGCGTCGATTTCACTGGTGCAGCGACACCTGCGCATCGGCTACAACCGCTCGGCCCGGCTGCTGGATCAGATGGAAAAGGCCGGTCTGGTCTCGCCGCTGTCCACCAACGGCAACCGCGACATCTTGGTGCCTGCGCGCGCCGAATCCTGATGGAGCTCCCCATGACTGTGCGTTTGCTGTTCGTCCCTCACCGCGTTGCCGCTGCGCGACCAAAGCGGCGGTCGAGATGGCCGGGGCTGCTGGCTTTGCTGGTGTGGGGGCTGGCATCGGGCTTCGCCGTTGGTCTGCCCGTGGCGGCTTGCGCGCAAACCGCCGTGAGCGCATCGGCGCAGTCTGCCGTCGGCGGGGTGGCGTTGCTTGAGCAGTGGGTCAAGTCCACGCACAGCGCGCGTGCCCGCTTCACCCAGAGCGTGGTGGACGAGAAGGGCAGGGCCACTGCCCCTTCGGGAGGCAGCTTCGAGTTCGAGCGTCCCGGCAAATTCCGCTGGATCTACACCAAGCCCTACCAGCAAGACATCATCAGCGATGGTCAGACCATCTGGACCTATGACCACGACCTCGATCAGGTCACGGTCAGTATGCAATCGCGTGCGCTGTCGGGCACGCCTGCCGCCCTGCTGGCTGGCGAAGACGTGAACAAAATCTTCGCTCTGAGCCCTTTGCCGAGCACCTCGGGCCTGCAGTGGGTTCAGGCCGTGCCTCGGAGCAAGGACAGCACGTTCGACTGGGTGCGCATCGGTCTGAAGCCAACTCCGCAAGGCCCGGAGCTGGTGGAGATGCAACTGCGCGACGCCTTCCGTCGCACCTCCACCATCGTGTTCAGCCATACGCAACGCAATCCGGTGTTTGCTGCGGGCAGTTTTCATTTCACGGCGCCCCAAGGTGCCTCGGTGATCCGGCAGCCCTGAGCCACCGCGCGCTGCAGCCGTGCAGCTCCAGTCAGACCGGATCCCGGCAACGCCGTCATGTCGCAAACCCCCAGCCTGTTTGACCCTGAGCCGACAAAGCCTGAAGGCGATGCCACGCGCCACGGCCTGGCCATGCCCCTGGCGGAGAAGTTGCGCCCGCGCAGCCTGGCGGAGATGGTCGGCCAGACCCACCTGCTCGGCCAGGGCCAGCCGCTGCGCCTGGCATTCGACACGCGCCGCCTGCATTCCATGATCCTGTGGGGTCCTCCCGGGGTGGGCAAAACCACCCTGGCCCGGCTGATCGCCAAACAGTTCGACGCTCATTTCATTGCCATCTCGGCTGTGCTCGCCGGCATCAAAGAAATTCGCGAAGCCGTGCAGCAGGCTGAGGCC